>JBBRXC010000001.1:0-66696 GCA_038248745.1 Peptostreptococcales bacterium
AACGTTAAAAGGCTTACCTAGCGGCAATATAGTTTTCCCATATTGGGTGTTTAGAACTATTGCTGCTGATCCATAAAATGAAATCATAGATATTATTAATTCCGAATATGCCGCAAGCATATGCATCGGTTGCTCTGCGAACCCAAGTACACTTGCAGACAATCCTAAGAAAAGCAAATCAATGAAAATAAAATCAATGAAAAGAAGTTTATTAACGCCCATGGCCGCTACTGTCATGTAAAGCGAGAAAATAAAGTATCCAAGAAAAGCAAACCCAAGTTGCTTAATATCCGCATTTGCTGCCATTTTTTCTCCAAATACGCCATTTTGTATCAGCCATGTCATTGCTATTGAGTACCAAAAAAATGCGAATGCACCAAATGCAGTAGCGCCAAAAGTATTGTTTATCTTGGCATCAATAATGGATGCATAAATTTGAGCTGTTGCGCCCAAAAAAATAACCCACGGGATGATTAAGGAAGTACCTTCTGTAATTCCAAGTTTTTGCGTGCATGCAACTAAAGTTACCATAGCAAGCCCAAATAATCCGATAGCTGAAGGGTTTGCCATTACTGGCTTTACGCTGGTAACAGCTTCGTTTGATAAGTGTTCTGACATTAAAATCTCCTTTCAGAAATAACAAAATTAATAAAACCGCACTTTGG
The DNA here is from genome assembly GCA_038248745.1 of Peptostreptococcales bacterium. GTDB lineage: Bacteria > Bacillota > Clostridia > Peptostreptococcales > Anaerovoracaceae > JAENWH01. The sequence continues at coordinate 666 of JBBRXC010000001.1, forward strand.
AATTATATATTAGGTTGTGTCAAAAGGCAACACAATTCAGTCTCTAAAATCGTGTTTATTTATCGATACAAAAGGAAACACGATCTTTAGAGATAAAATATTCCACTCCCACTTTTACACTTCCTATATCAAAACTATATCCATATATTCGAATAGCACCTTTAAATTCGCATGCTCATTCTTTTAAAACCTCAAAACACCTGTGGATAACTATCCACAGGTGTTTTATCTTGCAATTTCAATATGAAGAGCCTTTTCAACCCTTTACAATCAGGCTTGAAGCCCATTATGGGCTGCCTATATTAGGCTTCAAGCCCAATGTCGGATGCTTATAATGGGCTTTGTTTAGGCGTACGAATCCAGTTTCCATGATTTTTTAAGGTATTTCTTAAATACCTCCAATACGCTGACAGGATCATCTATATAATAGGAGCGCGCAATATTGCCGTTGGCATCCCGGTCTGCTCCATCCCACCATATAGCCACCTTAATATTCGAATAATACTTGATATTTTCAAACATGCTGGAAACCCATTGGGTTTTATCGCCTCCAAGGTTTGCTGAACCAAATTCAGAAATCATTAATGGCTGGCCAAAATTTCTGTAATATTCATTATACAAATTGGCGTAAAGTTCTTGAAATTCTTGCCATTTTTCCCCTGTTGAAGCGTAATATGTTCCGGTATTGTAGGCCGTTAATCCAACAACATCTACATATTCATCTCCTGGGTAATACATTAAAGTGTCATTCCATTTAAAATTAGGAAAGGACTCTGCGTTAGGATTCCAAACCCATATTGTATTTTCAACACCTGCCTCCTCAAATATACTGTAAACGTATCGGTAAAACTCTTTAAATACCATAGGGTCTCTTGACGTATTATAACCCGCATACGGGCACCAGTCCCCGTTCATTTCATTACCAAGCCGGAAGATTACAGGGTGCCCAAAATCTTTAATGGTCAATGCATAGTCTCTCAGAAATTCATCGTACTTCCCTGAAAGTACATCATAGACCATATTTCCTGTTCCTTTTGCCTTCCAATTTGTCTGAAGGGTAAGCTCCATGGTTTTACCATTATCATAAGCGGTATCAAGTCTGAGTTTCAAATTTGGATGCTTATAAGTGTTCTCAAACTCGCTGTAGTTTAGAATAATCGGGAAATTGTAATTGGTGTAATTTTCTAATTGATTTAGCTGCTCATAATTAAACATCGCCGTGTTTGGTTCAAAAATACCCCAGGTTAAAGGCGCGGATTCAGAAAAGTATTTGATGAAAAAATCACTCGTCTCCTGATTCCAGTTTTTTGTTTCCAGGTTTACAGGGGCTGATTTATAGGTAAAAGGGGCTTTTGTTGGCTGAAATGTATAGAATTTATCTAACAGATATTCATATCCGCCAAGATTTCCGATTGGCTTATTTGCCTTCACAAATATTGTATAGACAAAACCATTCTCTGATATGTCAAGAACCAGATAGTAATTTTTATCATTATTCACCCTTGAAAGTTTAGCTCTATTCCATGATAATATATGGACTTGTCTACCTGCTATGGTCTGGTTTCCATTGTACTCTACTTTGTGATCCGCAGTATTTTCGATAAATTTATTAGAATAATTAATATATCCAGCTTTGCTAGTCCCAGTAAGCGGCTGTTTGAAAATTTCTATTCTCTTCTCATTATTTTCTAAAACAGTGTAAACGCTGGAATAAGACATGTCAACACTCATTCCTTTATCAACCTGCAAACTATATCCATCTACATTATTACTAAAAATATTCATAGTATCTGCTGCATATAAATTATATAATCCTTCCGGCTGTTCCAGTTTAACCTCTTCATTGCTCAAAGCATATGCTGAAGTTGTCATGGGGGATATTAAGAGAGCAATGATAATAACAGCTATAATTTTTCTCAATTCGTTTTCTCCCATCTTTAATTTTCTATACCGACTCTGGCGTTCACGCCATCAGTATAATAATGTTTGATTTCTTTCATTTCAGTCACCAAGTCCGCCCTGTCAATGATTTCTTTTGGGGCGTTTCTTCCGGTTAGAATAAGCTCGGTTGTTTCCCTTTTTAAATTGATTACATCAATAACTTCTTCAACCTTTAGGAGCTTAAAAAATAAAGCCGTATTTATTTCATCAAATACAATAACGTCATATTCTCCCGATGCTACAACTTCCTTCATTCTTAAAAGACCCTTTTCTGCATCAGCTATATCTTTTGCTGTAGGCTCGCCGTGTAAAAACTCAACACCGCCAAATTGTTCCATTTTAAGGCCGGGCAAAAAATCTACCGCTTTTAATTCGCTGTAATCCTGGCCCTTCATAAACTGTCCCATAAATGCCTTATTCCCTGCACATATCGTTCGTAATACCAGGCCTAACGCCGCCGTCGTCTTTCCCTTCCCGTTTCCCGTGTACACTTGTACATATCCTTTTTCCAACATTAAACAATCCTCCTATCAATCTCTCGCCATTTACAAATACCCAATACTACTTCGCATATTTTTTTGCAATTGCTTCGGCTATTTTGATACCATCTACTGCTGCAGAAGTGATCCCGCCTGAATAACCGGCTCCTTCTCCACAGGGATAAATTCCTTTTATTGTCCCTTGGAAATCCTCATTTCTTTCAATTCTTACTGGAGAAGAACTCCTTGTTTCCACCGCACTTAATACGGCATCTGGGGTATCAAAACCTCTAAGCTTTCTTCCCATAAATGGAACAGCCTCTAAGATGGACGCTATTGCAAAATCTGGAAGTGATGCTCTCACACCAACGCCGCCCCCCTTATTTTTAATAAACTCTCCAAGAGAACATTTCGGTGCCTTGTATCTTTCACCAGCCACCTTGAATGCTAATTTTTCATATTTCTCCTGAAAATAAATTCCTGCAAGTGGATCTTCAGATTCAAAGTCTTCAGTTCTCACGTCCACCAAAAGACCACTGTTTGCATTTTTAGCGTCTCTGGCATTGTTGCTCATGCCATTTATTACTACAGTGCCTTCACTGGAAGATGTTACAATAACTTCTCCACCAGGACACATACAGAAGGTGTAAACGCCTCTTCCATTTTTACATTGATGCGACAGTTTATATTCTGCTGCCCCAAGTCCTTCAACGTCTCCATACTGGGATTTGTTGATCAATGTCTGCAGGTGTTCGATTCTTACCCCGATGGAAAATGGTTTCTGAGACATTTTCAATCCCAGCTGATTTAAATATTTAAAGGTATCCCTAGCACTGTGACCAATGGCCAAAATCAGGGTTTCTGTTTCTATCACTTCATTGTTATTGACTTCTACTGCATATACTTCTCCGTTTGCCACTTTTACTCCGGTTACTTTTGACTCAAATCTTATTTCTCCACCCAGGCTTATGATTTTTTTCCTAAGATTTACCACAACACCCCTAAGCAGATCTGTTCCAATATGCGGTTTTTGTTTGTATAGAATTTCTTCTCCACTGCCTGCTTTTGCAAATTCGTTCAGCACTTTTCCGATTCTCTTATCTTTGATCTGCGTTGTAAGCTTGCCGTCTGAAAATGTTCCTGCTCCTCCTTCACCAAATTGAGGATTTGATTCTGAATCTAAAATTCCATCGTTCCATAAATTTTCCACATCTGTTATTCTTTGATCCATGGCTTTTCCACGCTCTAGCACAAGGGGTTTATATCCCATCTCAGCAAGAATTAAAGCAGAAAAAATTCCAGCAGGTCCAAACCCAACAATAACAAGTCTGTTCTTCATCTCCTCTGTTCCCTTTTCAACATATTCATATTCCATGGATTTTGGTTGATCCAGTTTCAATTCAATTTCTGGATTGTCAATTGAAAAGTCAACACTGTAAACAAATTTAATATCACCCTTGTCTCTGGCATCGATAGATTCCTTCACAATTCTATATTCTGTAATCTGAAGCTCCGGTTTTCCTAATTTGCTGATAATCCTGGCAGGAATATTACTTTTATCCTCATCAATATTTAATTTTATTTCGTGAATTCTATACATTTTATATTCCCTTTACAATATTGTGGCCAGCTTTGATCCCATTCAACCATGCATTTTGAAGATTATATCCTCCACAAGGTCCGTCGTAATCAATGATCTCGCCACCAAAGAACAACCCTTTCACAAGTTTTGATTCCATAGTATCTATATTTATTTCTTCTAAATCAACGCCGCCGCTTGTGCATTGCGCCTCTTTCCAGCCTTTTGCACCTGTCACTGTGAATGCCAGGGCTTTTACAGATTCACTGAGTTTTTTCATCTCGAGTGCAGTAATCTCTGAAACATTTCTTTCTTTTCTGCCTAACACTCTTTCATAAACAAACTTGGCAAGTTTTTTATTCAATATTGAATGCAGCATCACGGGTGCTTCCTCGTCTGGCATTATTTTTTGTTTTTGCAACAAATAATCTGTAAGCATCTGCACAGACGTTTCCGGGACAAAATCCAGCGTAATGGTATATTCCCTAAAGCCGATATCCAATTTGATTCCCTCTTCGATTTTTATCAAACGGCTCAAATTAAAGATACATATTCCTGAAAGTCCCTGATCGGTAAACTGTATCTCGCCTTTTTCAATCGCCTGAAGATTTCCCTTTTTTAGAAGTGCTGCTGTTCCTTTTGACCTGACGCCCTTTATAGTATTGAATTCGCCTTCACAAATAACCGGCATCAACGTTGGTGCAAGTTTTGTTACATGATGTCCAAGATTCTTTGCAAACCGATACCCGTCGCCTGTTGACCCAAACTGAGGTGCCGCTTTCCCTCCCGTTGTAATGGCAATTCTGTCTGCAAATATAGGGTCCCCTTTTCTTAGGTTTATTTTAAATTCATCCTCTAATTTTTCTATACTTTCAACTTCCATATTTAATTTCTTGCTGATTCCAAGCCTATCAATTTCTCTTTCAAAAGCTTCCACTACAGCGTTTGCCTGTTCGGAATACGGATAAAGTCTTCCTTCCTCCTCTTTTCTAATCATGAGCCCTACTGATTCAAATAAAAGTAATACTGAAGCAATCTCTTCTCCATTTATATTGGAAATATTGCATTTTCCATTGCCTGTTGCTAAAATTTTTTTACCTAAGCTGCTGTTTTTTTCTATTATTTCAACTTGTGCCTGCGGGTTTTCTCGTGCTGCTTCAATGGCCAAACTTATTCCTGCAGCGCCTCCCCCTATTATTACAACCTTCAAAATTTCTACCTCGCATCACTGGTTTTCCATTAAAAACACATTAATATATTATATCATATAAATATGTTATTGCCATTAAAGAGTTTTGTGGTATTATATTAAAATACGCTTTTGTAAAATTTAGATTGGTGAATAAATGTTTAAAGTAATAAAATTTATATTAAAGTCATTTCTTCTGGTTGCTTTAATTCTGGCAGGTTTATTTATTTATGCCAGATTTATCGAGCCAAATATTTTAGTGGAGAAAGATGTAAAAATTTCTTCTCCTTATGTTTCAGAAAGCGCAAATAATTTAAAGATTGCCGTTTTCTCCGACACCCATTTCAGCGATGATTACGACTTAAAAGATTTTCAAAAAGTCATGGATAGCATAGAAAAAAATAAGCCTGATTTCGTTTTTTTCACAGGTGATTTGTTTGATCACCTGGATACTTATGATCGTAAGACGGATAAAATTTCTGAAGCGCTCAAATCCATAAAAGCACCGCTAGGGAAATATGCCATTTTTGGAAATCACGACTATGGTGGTGGTGCTGAAAATGAATATGAGAAAATCTTAAGTGCGGGCGGATTTAAAGTTCTCAAAAATCAGTATTTCGCCTTGGATTCTTATAAGATTTCAATTATTGGCATTGATGACTTTATGATTGGCTATGGGGATATATCAAAAGCCACATGGGCAAGAGAGGATTACTTTAATATTCTACTGTGTCATGAACCGGATGTTATAGATTCAATTTTAGATTACAATATTGATTTGATGGTTTCAGGCCACACCCACGGAGGACAAATACACCTTCCTGGCTTCTCTGAGGAGTTTCTTCCACCCTATGGGAAAAATTATGTAAAAGGGTTATTTGAATTCAACAATTCCAGATTGACAAAACTTTACGTCAACCCTGGACTCGGAACCACTAAAATCCCTTTAAGATTCCTTTCTAAGCCCGAAATCACTTACATAACCATCACTCCTCAAATTTAGAGAAAATGTTTTTTCTTATGGGGCATATTAATCCCAATGACCAGAACATTTGCTCCCTGTATAATAAAAGAGGTTCCTACCAGCAACACAATTGCCAAGCCCAAAGTGATTGGATTTATAAATGCATAAAGTCCTAGGATTGATGCCAGAATGCCAAAAGTCAGTGTCCAGTGCCAAGCCTTTTCCTTTAATTTTCTCAATTGAAAGGCTGCAACTATTCTAAGGCACCCTGAGAACAGCAACCACATGCCAAAGAAAATCCCCACCATTGCATCTAGCACAATCTGGTTTGAAAGTACAATACAGCCAAGGATAAACGTTAAAATAGATTCTGCTATAACCCATCCACCTTCTGGATTTCTGTTTTTCTCAGTAAAATAATTAACCGACCCGGCTAATCCAGCGATCATCATTACGATACCAAGAATAAAAGCGAGGGACAAAAAGCTGGCGCCAGGATTTGCAAAGCACCAAACTCCTGCTATCAGCATAAAAAGTCCCGATATAATAGTTAGTATTCTCATTTATTTTCCTCCTGATTTACTCTGCTGGTATCACGATGACATCGGCATTTTTCTTGATTCTTTCACTGAACAAAGCGATAAAATTATTTTCAGCATTGTTCTCTCCTGATTGACCAAGGACCACCTTGGTTATTTTGTTTTTTTCTACTAATTCAACCAGTGTGTCCAATACATGATTTGAGCGGACTACGGTTAAATTTGCTCCAAACTCCAACGCTTTTTCATATAAGTACTCCAATGCTTCCCCTTCTTCCGAATTTCCCAGGAATTTGAAATTATAATGAGCTACATGAATGATGAATAATTCACCTTTGCTTTTCCCTAATAATTCATGTCCGTATTTTATTAACCTGTCACATGTTCTCTGCTGAGTAACACACACCATAACATTTTTCATATTTCCTCCTTTTGTTTTAATCCTGCAAAATAAATCCGATGTCTTCAAGTTCTGTTTTTAACAAAGAACCTGGGCTCACCCAAAGATCTTTGCTTGCCTTGAATTTTTTCCCTGTTCTATCTATTTTAATAACAACCGGCGTATTTCCTTTATGTGCGGTTAAAACTTCTTTCAACGCTGAAAATGCTTCAATCTCATTTAAATCTTCCGGTATACTGATTTTCAAAGATGGTGTAGTCAACGTTTCATCTATTAAACCTATATCAAATATTTTTTCTGCCATTAGTTTTGGTTGCTCATCTTCTTTAAAGTTGATGGTCCCCTTTACCACAACCACATTATCCTCTTTTATACTTTGAATGCATCTTTCATAAACTTTTGGAAATACAATGACTTCAACAATGCCATAAAGATCTTCAAGGTCAATAAATGCCATCTGCTTGTTGCTTTTTGTCACCAGGATTTTCTTGCCACTTATAATACCCGCCATCGTGACTTTCATGCCATCTACAATATGTTCGTTTATTTCCAAGTGAGACAGTTCCTCTGAGGTAATGGTTGCAATTTTTTCAATCCGGTCTTCATAATCTTTTAAAGGGTGTCCTGTAATGTATACGCCTAGCATCTCCTTCTCCAAGGCAATCAACGTATCTTTCGAAAAATTTGACACCTGTGGGAGCACAGAGGCGGCGCCTGGTGCAGACATTTCGTCAATATTTATCTGGAATAATGACAATTGACCTTGAATATTTTTTCTATTATTGTTTTGAGCTGATTCTATCAGTTTTTCATAAACTGCCATAAGCTGTGCTCTATTTTCATTAATGCAATCAAATGCGCCAGCCTTAATAAGGCTTTCGAAAGCTTTTTTGTTTACTTCCTGGATATCGATGTTGTTGATAAACTGAAAAATGTCATTTGGAACGCCTTTCTCATTTCGCATTTTAATAATGGCATTAATAACACCTTCCCCTACATTCTTGACCCCAAGAAGACCAAATCTTATTTCTTCACCTACAACGGTAAATTTTTTATTACTTCCTGCCACACATGGGGGCAGTACTTGGATTTGCATTTCATTACAATTTCTAATATATTTTGCAATCTGTGCCGAATCCCCTATCACGCTGGTCATAAGGGCCGCCATAAACTCAACAGGATAATAAGCCTTTAGATAAGCTGTCTCATAAGCGATCACAGCATAGGCTGCAGCATGGGACTTGTTAAAGGCATATTCTGCAAAACTGATCATCTGGCCAAAAATTTCTTTCGCCACCGCAGGGGACAGTTGCTTATTTTCCACCGCACCCTTAATAAAATGTTCCTGTTCTTCTAGCATGACGTCCATTTTTTTCTTGCTCATGGCTCTTCTTACAAGGTCACTTCTTCCATAGGAATATCCTGCCAAATCCCTGACAATCTGCATCACTTGCTCCTGATATACAAGACAGCCGTAAGTAACCGATAGGATCGGCTCCAAACTTTCATGCAAATATTTTATATTCTTTGGATTTTTCTTGTTTTCAATATAAGTAGGGATTGAATTCATCGGCCCTGGTCTGTACAGAGAAATTCCAGCAACAATATCTTCAAAGCAGTCAGGCTTCAGGTTCTTCATGAATTGAGTCATTCCGCCGCTTTCCAACTGAAAAACACCTTGTGTATTTCCGGAACTTATTAATTCATAAACCTTCGGATCATCATAATCCATCTTTGAAAAATTGATTTTTCGCCCATGATTTTCCTCTATTAATTCTAGTGCATCTCTAATAACCGTTAAATTTCTAAGACCCAAAAAGTCCATCTTTAGCAGGCCCAATTCCTCAATGGTATTCATGGTAAACTGGGTCGAAATCCCTTTATCAGAAAGATACAAAGGAACATATTCGTTGATATTTTTTTTAGAAATGACAACGCCGGCCGCATGTGTTGATGCATGTCTTGACAACCCTTCAAGAGCTTTTGCCATATCCAGCACCTTCGCGATATTCTTGTCCTTTTCATACATGGCTTTTAGTTCAGGATTCAACGCCATCGCTTTTGAAATTGTCATTTTTAACTCAAATGGAATGGCTTTTGCAATGGCGTCAACCTCGCTATAGCCCATATTTAAAGCTCTTCCTACATCTCTGATGGCCGCTTTTGCTTTCATCGTGCCAAAAGTGATGATTTGAGCGACCTTATCCTCACCATATTTTTCAATGACGTAATTAATGACCTCCTGCCGTCTTTCATAGCAAAAATCTATGTCGATATCAGGCATACTTATTCTTTCAGGGTTTAAAAAACGTTCAAAAATAAGACCGTATTTAATGGGATCTATATCTGTTATGTTAAGTGCATAGGCAATGATGCTGCCTGCAGCAGACCCTCTACCAGGGCCAACCATTATACCATTTTGTTTAGCATAGTGAATAAAATCCCAGACAATCAGGAAGTATTCTATATAGCCCATTTTTATGATGGTTGCCAGTTCATATTCAAATCTATCTTTAAGTTCTTGACTCAACTCCCCATATCGGTCATCAAGTCCAGCCTCACATAATTCTCTTAAGTACGCCTCATTTGTTTTGCCTGAAGGTGATACAAAATCAGGCAGGTGGAGCTTCCCAAATGTAAAGTCCACATTACAGGCTTCCGCAATAACGGCAGTATTACTGATAGCTTCTGGAAATTTGGCAAATATTTTTTCCATTTCTGTTCCAGATTTCAAATAAAACTGATCATTTGGAAATCTCATTCGTTTTTCGTCATCCACATTTGTTGCCGTTTGAATGCAAAGAAGGATATCATGGGCTTCTGCATCTTCCTGTCTCACATAATGAACGTCATTCGTCGCAACAAAAGGAATACCTGTTTCCAAGTGGAGTCGTTCCATATCAGGTAAAATGGTCAATTCTTCTTCAAGCCCCTGGTCCTGAAGCTCTAAATAGAAGTTCCCTTCCCCAAATATATCTAAAAGTTCCAACGCTTCTTCTTTGGCTCCCTGATAATCTCTGTTTAACAATTTTCTTTGTATGCCACCCGCCAGACAGGCTGAGAGTGCAATAATTCCTTTGCTGTGCTCCCGAAGCAATTTTTTATCTACTCTTGGCTTATAATAAAACCCTTTTGTAAATCCTTCAGAAACGATTTTGATAAGGTTTTTATAGCCCTCTTCATCTTTCGCCAGTAAAACAAGATGACCCTGATATTTATCTTTATCAGAGTCTTTATCTTCTTTGGATCTTGCCGCCGTATATACTTCGCAGCCAATAATAGGTTTTATTCCCTGTTTCTTCGCTTCCTTATAAAAATCAATTACACCAAACATTACTCCATGGTCTGTGATTGCCAAAGAGTCCATACCCATTTCTTTTGCATGTGCAACAAGTTCACTAATTCGTGCTGCTCCATCCAAAAGACTATATTCTGTATGTACGTGAAGATGTGTAAATGCCATGGTTTATATCCTTATATTTCTTTGCCTACTACGTGTATTCTCATCATATTTGTATTTCCTTCAATACCAACAGGAAGTCCTGCGGTAATAATTAAAATATCATTCTTCTTGATTTTTTCTCTTTTGGATAATGCTTCAATCGCCTTAACAAACAGATCTCTTTCTGTACCCGCAGATGAAACAACCAGACATTCAACTCCCCAAGAGAGGGCCAGTCTTCTTGCAACTTCTTCATTTGCTGTTGCAGCGAAAATAGGTGCCTTTGGTCTGAACTTGGAAATAATCATTGGGGTGCCGCCGGAGGCAGTTGGTGCCAAAATAGCTCTGGCCTTCAATCCATATGAGCTTGCAACGGTAGCATGGCCAATTGCGTTGGTAATGCTTTCATCTCTAAGACTAATGTTTCTTCGCATTACTTCTTCAAAATCAATATTTTCTTCAACAGTAATGGCGATCTCCGTCATACTTTTCACTGCTTCTATTGGATATTTGCCTACAGCAGTTTCACCTGAAAGCATAATCGCATCCGTTCCGTCAAATATGGCATTTGCCACATCTGCCACCTCTGCTCTGGTCGGTCTTGGGTTTCTGATCATGGAATCCAGCATTTGTGTTGCTGTAATAACAGGTTTCCCTACATTATTGCATTTTTTGATTATTTTTTTCTGTAATAAAGGTACCTGCTCTTGGGGTATTTCTACGCCTAAGTCTCCTCGAGCGACCATGATGCCATCGGAAGCTTCGATAATATCATCTAAATTCTCTATGCCTTCACCATTTTCAATTTTAGCAATTATTCTGATATAACTGCCACCATTATGTTTTAATATTGTTCTTATTTCTTCCACGTCACTGGCTTTTCTTACAAAAGATGCCGCAATAAAATCAACTTTATTCTCAATGCCAAAAATAATATCCCCATAATCTTTTTCTGTAATTGATGGCAGATTTAATTTCACACCAGGGAGATTCACCCCCCTATTATCCTTTAATATACCAGCATTTTTAACAATGCACTTAACGCTATCCCCTTTAATCTCAAGAGCTTCTAATTCAATTAACCCATCATCAATTAATATTCTGTCCCCAATGGATAAATCACGGGTAATATCTTTATAAGTGACACTGCAAATCTCTTCGTTGCCTACCATCTCTCGAGTGGTCAGGGTATAAATTTGCCCTTCTTTAATGGCAACTTCAGGTTTATCAAACTTCCCGGTTCTAATTTCTGGGCCTTTTGTATCCAGTAATATGGCAACATTCACGCCCAGCAGTTTCCTGACTTCTTTTATTGTATCCATCTTAACTTTTTGTTCTTCATGAGATCCATGGGAAAAGTTTAGTCGGGCCACATTCATTCCCGAATTTATCATTTCTTTTAAAATTTCTTTATCTTCACAAGCGGGGCCAATCGTTGCCACTATTTTCGTTCTTTTAAAACTTTTTATTTCTCTATCCATTTTTCACACTTCCCTTTACTTGCTTTTCCAAATAGTTCTACTTATTTTTTCTTTGCTTTGCTTTTCCACGGATAAACTGAAAGGCAAAATAAAAAGCCGTTGTTACTGCCAAGATTGAGACGATTTGCCCATTATCATTTATGCCAAACATTTTTAGAGCAAACAGCGCGCCTATAATAAATATCCAGTAATACAAAATCAATCCAATCACATTACCATTCATAATATATCCTCCCTTGTCTACCTACCGCTTCTTCTTCTTTCTAATTCCTTCAGTTCTTTTTTTCTAAGTCTTATATCATTTGGTACTATTTCAACTAATTCATCATCATCAATAAACTCAAGTGCTTCTTCAAGGGTAAACGCCCTGCTTGGCGGTAACTTTACTGAATCGTCAGTACCGGCAGCTCTCATATTTGTTACTTTCTTTGCTTTGCAAGGATTCATTACCATATCCTCATTTCTGCTGTTCATTCCTACAATCATACCTTCATAAACTTTTGTACCCGGTTCAATGAACAACTGAACTCTTTCACTAATATTGTACAATGCATAAGGCGTGGAAACACCATCTTCTATGGCAATCGCAACGCCGTTGGTCCTTTGAGGAATGTCTCCTTTATGTGGTTCAAAGGATTCAAAACGTCTTACCATCGTTCCTTCTCCCCTTGTGTCATTAATGAATTCTGTTCTGTAACCAAGCAGACCTCTTGTTGGCACAAGATATTCTATTTTCGCATAACCGTTTTCACTGGACATTTGTCTCATCATCCCTTTTCTAACATTCAGTTTTGATATGACCGCTCCCGCATATTGTTCAGCAACTGTAACAATTACTTCTTCCATAGGTTCCAGTTTATGACCTTTTTTATCCTTATGCATGATGACTTCCGGTTTTGATACAGCAAGTTCATATCCTTCTCTTCTCATATTTTCGATTAATATGGAAAGATGAAGTTCTCCTCGTCCAGATACCTTAAAGCTGTCTGTGGATTCTGTTTCTTCAACGATCAGCCCAACGTTTACTTCAAGTTCTTTATCCAATCTTTCTCTGATATGCCTTGAGGTGACAAATTTTCCAACCTTGCCTGCAAATGGCGACTTGTTGACCATGAAGTTCATGGAAAGAGTAGGTTCTTCAATTTGTATCATTTCCATTGGTTGAACATTTTTATCATCACAGATAGTCTCCCCTATTGAGATGTCCGAAATCCCGGCAACAACAACAATGTCTCCACATTCTGCGTGATCAACCAAGGTTCTCTTCATCCCTACATAGGTAAACAACTGGTTAATTTTTCTTTGTACAATGGTTCCATCAGCCTTTGCAACTGCTACTGTTTGCCCAGCTTTTATCTTTCCTTTTGTGATTCTTCCAATGCCAAGTCTGCCAATATAATCATCATAAGCTAGTGTTGAAACCTGAAATTGTAAAGGTTCTTTATTAAGATTTGGATAAGGCTTCACATGTGAAATAATAGTATCAAACAATGGGGTTAAATCAGTGCTATCATCATCTAGTTCTTTCTTTGCAATCCCCTGTTTTGCTATCCCATATAATATGGGGAAATCAAGTTGTTGATCGTTTGCATGTAGATCCATAAATAATTCATAAACCATGTCAACAACTTCAACCGGCCTTGCATCCTTTTTATCAATTTTATTAATAAGTAAAATCGGGTTGAGTCCCTGCTGAAGGGACTTCTGCAGCACGAATCTTGTCTGTGGCATTGGTCCTTCACTAGAGTCAACCAATAAAACAACTGTATCTACTGTCTTAATGATCCGTTCAACCTCCGACGAAAAATCCGCATGTCCTGGTGTGTCCACTATGTTTATTTTAAAGTCGCCATGCATAATTGAACAGTTTTTAGAATAAATAGTTATTCCTCTTTCTCTCTCAATATCATCACTGTCCATCACACAGTCTATTACTTCTTCGTTTGCTCTAAAAACGCCACTTTGTCCTAGTAATGCATCCACCAAAGTTGATTTCCCTGCATCTACGTGGGCGATTACCGCAATATTGATTATCTTTTTCTTGCTATTCATGTTTTCCTACTTTCTTTTTTTCATTCGTTAACCTTGATATTATATCACAACAAAGCAAAAAAATATATACCTATATTTATGACTAATTTAACGTGATGTGGTATAATTAACCTATGCAAAATGAAAGTTGGTAAAATAAAATGGAACAAATTAAAGAAATCTTACAAAATATTTTAGAAGAAAAAAAATTGATTAAAATGGTGTTTGGTAGCGCAAGAAAAAAAACCATTCCCTATCATAAAATCATCATTCGCCCTATTATCATAAAAGATCAATTTTATTATCAAGTGGAATATCATTACAAGGATAAAGTCATTCACGAAAATTTAAATCCAGAAGATTTAATCTTGCTTTGCCATGATTTTATTCTTATGGATTTTAAACAGTTGAATATTTATGCGATTAATGAAGATATTCAGATTTTAGCCGCCAATCCAAACGACCCCAAAGTATTGAAAAGCAAACCATCGAAAAAAAAGGTTGATCTCAACCATAATAGAAAGAAACAATACATTATCCCGGATAATGAACCCTGCGATTTTCTTATCAGACTCGGTGTCTCTGATGATAAGGGAAAGGTATTTCACAAACATTACAGCAAATTCAGGCAAATTAATAGATTCCTTGAAATTGTTGACGATTCTTTTGAATCTTTAGATACGTCCAAACCTATTAGAGTAATAGATTTTGGCTGCGGAAAGGCATATCTTACCTTTGCACTTTATCATTATTTAAGAGTTATGAAAGGGTTGGACGTTGAAATTATTGGCCTTGACCTGAAAGAAGATGTCATAGAATTTTGCAATAAAATTGCACTAGAACTGGAATTTGATAAATTGAAGTTCTTCATTGGCAACATTAAAGATTACGTCAGCGATCAGGCAGATATGGTTGTCACACTTCACGCCTGTGATACTGCAACTGATTTTGCACTTATCAATGCTGTGAAGTGGCACTCTCAAATCATTCTTTCTGTGCCATGCTGCCAGCATGAGCTCTTCAACCAAATGAAAGACCCTTTACATGACCCCTTATTCAAACACGGCATTTTGAAAGATCGATTTACTGAAATTTTAACCGACGGGATCAGAGGATTAAAACTTGAAGCTGCAGGATATGATGTGAAAATGATAGAATTCACCACCTTGGAACATACCTCTAAAAACATTATGATAAAAGCCGTTATAAGCAAACCTGTTACAACCGTTTCTGAAACAGAAGAGAATTTGAGGGAAACTGAAGCGAGAAAAAATAAAGCTTTAAAAGCAAATAAAGAATATGAAGCACTAAAAAAATACTGGCATATAAATCCCACCATCGATTCTCTGTAAAAAATAAATTTGACTTAAATCAACAATCTAATAGTTTTGTAAAATGAAATTAAAATAATCCCAACGGTAGATCGAACTGACCGTCGGGATTATTATTTTTCATTTTATCATTGACCAAATACTTTAATTTTCTCAGTGGCCAAATCCATTGATTTTACCAGCTTCCGCCGCCGCCGCCGCCAAAGCCACCGCCACCAAAACCGCCGCCGCCTGAGAACCCGCCAGAGCCAAGCCCCCCTGAACCGCCACTTGCACTAGGCGGAACAATGCTGCTGGCCATGGAATTTGTGAATCCATTAAACATATTCATGAATATCCACGTATTGAACAACGTATTATTAGTCCCTCCGTGATACCAGGCAGGAGGTTCAACTGCCAATCCTTCAAAGTTCTTTGCCCATTTTTCATTGAGACCAAGAACATAAGCATATGGTAAAACGTCATAGAAGTAAGCTGGATTTTCTTCAGAAAGTTTATTAATCCGATCCAATTCTGCCGTTCTAATAAATTCCTTAAACCCAAGGATTTTCCCTAAAAGCTCGGCACTGCGCTTTGTTCTTTGTTTCATTCTAATTGTAAATATAAAACTGATGGCTGAAGCGATAGCGGCTAAAACACCATAAGCGAAATTCAAAAACAATAGACTGTATCCTGTAAAGACAACTAGTCCTAAAACTGCCAGCAATCCACCTAGAATCACCTTTGTTTTATAGCTCATTTTACTGTTTGCATCACGCTTATCATGGGCTGCAATCACGATGGAATAGCCAGAAAAAATCAGAAATAATATGGGTAGGCTGATGATAGCGGTTTCTGGAGCCAGCATTAAATATATTGGACCAAGTATAGCCATTCCGGCTATTGGGACCAGCATCAGTAGCATTCCCAAAGCTCTAGCACCAATGGAATTTTGTGTAAATATTCTATTTTCTTTGTTCTTTGTGAAATGGGCTTTCAACTGAACTGAAGATACCTGAAAACTATCATAAAAGTCACCCTGCAATTCTATCAGTGTTACGCTGTCCCTTAAATTGAACAATCCCTCAAAGAAAGTTGATTCATAAATCTTTGCCTCATCGCCCATCTCTTTTTTCTTGATCAGTATAAATTCATCTTTTTCTGTTTCCTCTATAGACAAATACCCTTTTTCCGCGAAATAAATGACAAGAGATACCAAATCCTTCTCATCAACGATGCCGTCTACAACGTAGCCCACCTCTGCCGGAGAAATTCCCTCAGGAGGATAAAATTCAACAGTTTGAACAACCTTTGGGTCTCTTCCAAAAGCAAACCATAAAAGAAGACTTAGTGCTGGTGCAGCTACACAAAGAAGTAGCATAAGTAATAATGCCCAGTTTGTATTCATTTCACCGGTAAAATATCCTTCTGGTAAAACAACTCTGAAGGTTACCCCTTCACCAAGTTGAAGTGGCCTGACGGTAGTGCCGGCGAGTTGATTCCCTGAAGTGGTCCATTTTACTGCTCCACTGTCTGTTGCGCCATAAGCCCCAGCAAGAAATTCAGCTTTTAATGGGTCAAATTCTTTCGGCATATTTATAATGATTGTAGAAGCTTCTATTGATGTGCCCCACCCATTGGGTATCACATTGTAGTATAAACTGTCGTACCCATCAATACCGTCATCATAAAGTCGGACCCTATAGGAAATGACGTAGTTCTGATCCCCTTCTACTAGATAATTCGGGCTTCCTATCTGAATGACAACATTTCCATTTTCTTCATAAACCTGGTATTCATATCCTTCGACGCTGACATTTTCCACCTTCATTTTATATTTCTGCTCGACCACTTTTCCGTCTACTTGGCTATAAGCCGTTCCCGTTAAAGGGATATACCTGTATAAGCCATGACGAGGTTCCGTATAGGATACTTTTATTTCTTCTTTCATCAAAAAAGAATTGTCTTTTGCCACATCCATGGTCACATTATATTCATTTGTATTGTAATATTCCGCCCCATAGGAATTGACCGGTCCTGGAATATAAATTGTCACAACCAGCAACAGGAGCACAGCGAATATTCTTGAAATATTTTTCATATTAAAATTGCACCTTAACATTTTGTCTTTCTGATTCTTCCTCTACTTCAAACATTTGCTTTCTCACAAACTTAAATACCGCAGCAATTAAATTGCTTGGGAATGATTCTACCATTGTATTGAATTCTCTTACAATCGCATTGTAGTATTTTCTCGAATTCGCAATGTCTTCTTCCACTTTTTGAAGCTGCTTTTGAAGATCCATAAAATTAGTGTTTGCTTTTAAATCAGGATATGCTTCCGCTAGGGCAAACAAACTTTTTAAAGTGCCAGTGAGCATGTTCTCTCCTGCGATTTTATCCTCAATTGTATTTGCGCTTTGTGCCATGTTTCTCGCTGCGACTACTTTCTCAAACGTTCCAGATTCATGCTTTGCATAGCCTTTAACCGTTTCAACTAGATTTGGAATCAAATCATATCTTTTCTTCAGGTATACATCCATTGTGGCAAATGCTTCCTCTGCCATATTTTTCATTTTAATAAAACCGTTATAACCGTTTACAAGCCAGATTGCAATAATAACTATTACTGCTGCGATTACAATTAAAAAAATTGTTGTACCTTCCATCTTTAAATCCTCCAATCAATATACTCATTATTTTTCATTAAAAAATTGTTTGCTTTAGAAAAGGGCTTTGATCCCCAAAATCCGTTATAAGCTGATAGCGGACTTGGATGCGGACTTTCCAGCACCAAATGGTTTCTGTTGGTAATAAGGGCTTTTTTTGATCTTGCATTGGCACCCCATAAGATAAAGACCATAGGCTTTTCTCTCAGATTCAATTGTTTAACAATCTCATCCGTAAAAATTTCCCAGCCTTTTCCTTTATGGGAGTTTGCCTCCCCTTCCCGTACAGTCAGGACCGTATTCAACAGCAGAACGCCCTGCTTTGCCCAACCTTCAAGGGAATGATCAGTTGCTACAATAATCCCTGTGTCTGTATAGAGCTCTTTGAAAATATTTTTTAATGAAGGGGGTCTTTTCACCTCATTGCCGACTGAAAAAGCAAGGCCATTGGACTGTCCTCTTTCATGGTAAGGATCCTGCCCTAAAATCACCACCTTAACAGCTCTAAAATCTGACAGTTTCAATGCATAAAAAATTTCTGCCTCTGATGGATAGATCGTACGATTTTCATACTCGTTTTTCAAGAACTCCTGAAGCTCTAGATAATATTCTTTATTAAACTCTTTTTCAAGGATTTCATCCCATTCATTCCCAATCTTATTCATATCACTATTTTACATCTAAATTGGGAAAGGCACAATAGCCCCCTTGCCACATGATAACATCTATTTACCTTCAACCTCCTCAAAAAGCTCTGTTAAATATACCCATCGTTCCGTTTTATGTTCCAAGTTATTCTCCAGTTGTTCTTTTTTATCGAGGAGCCCTGTCAGTTTATCATAATTCGTGGCTGCCTCACCAATTTCAAGTTCCGTTTTTTTTATTTGTTTTTCAAGTTTGGCTATTTCATGATCAATTGTCTCATACTCATGTTTTTCTTTAAATGAAATTTTCTTTTTTTCAGAGTTGCTTTTTTCTCTTGGCTTAACAACTTTTGGCTTTGCGGGGTTGGCTTGAACTATTCGGTTGTTTAATATTTCCAGATAATCAGAATACCCGCCATTATATAAGTTTATTCCATCCTCTTCAAATGCAAAAACTCGATTCACAATCCTGTCCAAAAAGTATCTGTCATGAGATACTGCAATAACCGCTCCTTTAAAATTGTCGATGTAATCCTCTAAAATAGTCAGCGTTTCGATGTCCAGGTCATTGGTCGGTTCATCTAAAAGAAGTACATTTGGTGCGCCCATCAAGATGCCTAGAAGGTGCAGTCTTCGTTTTTCGCCTCCGGACAACCTTCCAATCACGTTATGCTGCAAATCAGGCGAGAATAAAAACCTTTCTAACATTTGTGATGCCGTGATACTTCCTTCTTCCGTTACAACAATTTCCGCAATATCTTTAACGAAGTCAATCACCTTTTGTTCGGGATTCAAATTCTCATTTTCCTGAGAAAAATAACCGATTTTTACGGTGTCTCCAATCTCCACAAACCCGCTGTCAGGTTCAACCATCCCCATAATCATCTTAAGCAGCGTTGATTTGCCACATCCATTATCTCCAATAATCCCAAGTCTGTCTTTTCTGAGGATGGTATATTCAAAATTCTTAAATAAAATCTTCTCCTCATAGGATTTTGAAACATGATTGATTTCTATAATTTTTTTCCCCAGCCTTGAGGATACGGATGACAATTCAACCTTGTCTGCATTAAATAATCCATCCTGATCTCGTAATTTTTCATAACGCTCCACTCGGCCCTTACTTCTAGTTCCTCGAGCCTTTATTCCTTGTTTCATCCATGCTAGTTCTTTTTTTAATATAGTTTGTCTTTTTCTTTCGCTCCCAACAAGGCTTTCTTCTCTGAGCGCCTTCATTTCCAGATATGTTGAGTAATTTCCCTCATAGGCGAATAATTTCCCTCGTTCAATTTCAACAATCCTGTTTGTCACCCGATCCAGAAAATATCTGTCATGGGTGATCATGACGATTGCACCTGAATATTTAATCAGATACTGTTCCAGCCATAATATTGAATCTTTATCAAGATGATTGGTAGGCTCATCCAAAATCAGCAGATCACTATCAGAAACCAGTGCCCGTGCAATGGCCACTCTCTTTTTTTGCCCACCGGAAAGTTGCCCTACCGGCTTATCATAGTCTTTTATTTCCAATCTTCCCAGGATATCCTTGGCTTCATATTCTTGTATTTCTAAATCCGACCCACTCTTTTCCGCCAGTACAAAATTAATAACCGACATTTCTCCTGAAATATCGGTGTTTTGATCCAAATACGCTATTTTTGCCAGCTTATTTCTGCTAATGTCCCCCGAATCCGAATATTCTAGTCCTGCCAAAATCTTAAGGAAGGTTGATTTACCTGTACCATTGATCCCTATAATTCCAACTTTATCTTGTTCATTTAAATAAAAATCAACTTCATCAAGCAAAGGTTTTATCCCATAGCTTTTAGAAATTTTTTCTGCTGATACTATCATTGCCCACCCTTCTCTTTAACGACACTTCTTCCTAAAAAGCTTCTCTATTTTATCTCCATGGTTTGCATTTCTATTTTCGTCTTCCCATGAGACGCGCCTTTTAATTCCCAGTATTTATTACCTACTTTTACAAAAATGCCTTTAAAAATAGGCATCTGTGTTTTTAAATATATGTTTTTTCCCAATTCAATTGCTTTCGCAAACTTTTTTATTTCACCAATAACCAATCCTCTAAAAGGAGAGTCCAGAATCGCTTCCCCCGAACCTATGCTTAGTACGCCCCCAAACTCATAATTATTCTTCTTTAGAAAAAGCGCCATTATACTAATCGCCACTTCATTTTGTTCATTTTCAATGAAACCACAATTGACGATGATATAAACAATTGGTCGAGATTTATACTTTTCTCCCAACTTTTCTAATCGGTTTAAAAACCCAAGTAAAATGGATGGAATACTATCCACATACAAAGGGAAAATCAATACTGCTTTATTCGCAGAAAAAAGTTCTTTAGACACTTCATCATAATTGTTTTTATTGAGCAGAAATTCTTCTGAACTAGATTTTAAAAACTTCATAAGGTACTTGCCATATCTTCTAGAGTTTGATATTGGTGCTCTATGACTTCCGTTGATGATGACTATTTTATCCATCTTTCAGATACCTCCTTCTGGAGAATTTTTTCTATTTCAGATTCTGCAGCTAAAACAACCTTATAACTTCCAAGACACATATTGTATGCGGTTCTCTCTATTAATTTTTTAAAAATTTCTTTTTCTTCTTCATGCTCTATGCCATAGCCAATAATGATAGAATCTTTTATCTCTACACATCTTTGCTGATGATGGGTTTCTTTATTGAAAACCCTCAAAAAAGGCTGTTGCAGAGGAAGGCATCTTTCAAGCATTCGCTTAAAAGCCACATCATAACAACCGTATTTAACTTTACAGATATAGACAATTTCCTTAGCCAGTGCAATTTTAGGATAAATAAGCACTTGATCATCTCTGATTACACAGCTTCCTGGTGTTTTTATCCAACAATTAAAACAACTTGTGCAAAAGTTTATAGTATGACTGTTAATATTAATAACTTCAGCCTGTTCCATTTTAAAGTCTATTGTTTTATCTGTAAGTATTAACATATTATCACCAATCCATCTCATTTTTTCATTTTCAGTAACATCAACTTATCTTCTTTTGAAACCCGATAAGACTCCCTTATTTTCTGTAATGCCTTATTATGCGTCCAAGGATCTAAGCTATCAGAACAAAGAAATTGAAAGGTTTTTTCTCTTTGTTTCACAAAAGCTGAAGAAACCGCCCAAGCGATTGCCATTTTAACATAATAACCCTCCTGGTTAATATTTGCCAAAACAGTCAGTACCTCATCAATATACAATGGTTCAAGATAGTAATCCATCAGCATGACAACGGCAAACCTAATCTCATACTCTTCGTTTGAATTAAAATATCTATCTAGCAAGCGCCACATTTTGTCTTTATTTTTTACAGTGATTTTCAAACTACTGCAAAAACTATCACAAACTGCCCAATTGTCTATGAAGGGTACAAACTCAATGATGTGTTTCGCCACCTGATCAAATGGCAGTTTTAGATTTCCAATGACAAATCCATAAAGCATTTTTTCTTCATAATAATCAAAAGACCGTTGTTCAAAAAAACTGTCATCCCCCTCTTTTACTAATTCCTTGGCTATCTTCCTAATAATAGGGATTCTTACCCCTTGAATGTTCTGCACACCTGGAACCAGTTTTTCATGAAATGCTTTATATCCTGCATCTTTATTATCTGCCAATATTTTCTTATAGTTTATCATTCACCACCCGTTAATTCTATTACAAAGTCTGTTTTCGGATGTTGTTTTATTTCTGATGGTGTGCCAATTTGAATAATTTTACCCTGATCCATAACTAGTACTCTTGTGCCAAGTTTCAGCGCTTCTTTGATATCATGGGTAATAAATACAATCATCACATTCAGTTTTTTGTAGATTTTCAATATTTCTTCCTGTAGTAGTTTCCGGTTTATTTCATCAACTGCGCCAAATGGCTCATCCATAAGCAACACTTCCGGGGAGGCCGCTAATGCTCTTGCCAGGCCAACCCTCTGTCGTTGACCTCCAGAAAGTTCGCTGGGATATCTTGAAATAATTTCTTCTTCCAAACCAACCATATTGATCAGTTCTTTTACTTTCATTTTTATTTTAAGTTTATCATCTTCTTTAATTAAGTTGGGGACATAAGCAATGTTTTTACCAATGTTCATATGTGGGAAGAGACCAACCTCCTGAATAACATAACCCATTTTTCTTCTTAATTGAATCTGATCAATCTTTGCTATGTCTTCCCCATTTACAAGAATTCTGCCACTGTCAGGCGTGAGCAACCCGTTAATTAGCTTTAAAACAGTTGTTTTTCCACATCCTGAGCTCCCAATGATGGTTAAAAAATCCCCTCTGCATATAGTTAAATTAAAATTGTTCAATATCATATTCTCACCATATGATTTAGAGACATTTTCAAAAATGATACAATCTTGGTTTTCCATATGCCCTCCATCTTCTATAGTGTTATTTTAAAAGTCCTTTTTCAATTAAAAAATCTTTTGCTAAATCTTTTTCATTAATTCCCTCAGCTTCAACCTTATAGTTTAATTCAGCCATTTCCTTGTCCGTGATAATATTATCCATTTTCATTAAAACTGCTTCTAGCTCAGGATATTTTTCCAGCGTGTCCATTCTGACAACTGTTCCACAATAATACGACTGATAGAAATCTTTATCATCCTCAAGAACGGTCACATCTGAAATAGCCAGTTGGCCATCCGTTGTAAAGATATTCATCACATCTATTTCTTTTGAATTAATGGCATTGTATTTAAGGCCTATATCAAGATCAACTGTTTTTTTGAATGCCAATCCATAAGTTTTAGCCAATGCGTCAAATCCATCTTCTCTTTCAAAAAAATCATATTCCGCGCCAAATACCAGATCCTTTGAATATTTAGCTAAATCAGAATAAGTCGTTATATTATATTTATCTGCTATTTCTTTTCTTACCACTAACCCATAGGTATTATTAAACCCATATAATCCAACCCATTTCAGATTATACTCACTTTCATATTTTTTTGTAAGCTCATTATACAAGGTTACATCATCTGGAATCCCTGTTTCTTTTAAAACAAAACTCCACGCTGTACCCGTGTATTCTGGGTAAAGATCAAAATCTCCTGCAAGGATAGCTGGCTGAATATTACTGGTTCCACCGCCAACACCTTTTGTCATTTCCACTGTTAGATCTGTATCTGCTTCAATCAGCAACGCTAACATTTCTCCTAAAATAAACTGCTCAGTCATTGGCTTGGTAGCAATTTTTATGATTTTGGTTTCACTTTTTCCTGAACATCCAATCAATGAGATCATTAATACAAATACCAACAAAATCGACATCTTCCTAAAATACTTATTCATCTTTTCAACCTCCACTTTCTTTCTACAGATTTTTCAAGACTCCCTATCAAGAAGTCTGAAACTAAAGCTAAACCCGCAATCAGTAAACTGCCGGCCACCGTCATAACCATATTATTTGTGGTAATTCCTCTGTAAATTGCCACACCCAATCCACCCGCACCGATAAAGGAAGCAATACCCGCCAGTGCTATGGTCATTACCACCATATTTCTAAAACCTGCCAGTATAATAGTCGTTGCAAGAGGAAGTTTGATTTTATAAAGTATCTCAAAAGGGGTGCTTCCCATTCCTTTTGCTGCTTCAATGATTGCCGGATCAATGTTATCTATACCTGCATGTGTATTTCTGACCATAGGTAGAAGCGCATAAACAGTCAATGCGATGATTGCAGTTGTATTTCCAATCCCTGAAAAAGGAATTAGAATACCAAGAAGAGAGATGGATGGTATGGTATAGATAAAATTAGTTAATCCAAGAATGATTGGTGACGTTTTTTTGAACTCACTGATAAATACCCCTAAAACCAATCCGATCATCGCCCCGAAAAGAATTGCACTACCTGAAATTTTCAAATGTTCCAAAATCAGTTGAATGAAAAAGTCTCCTCTTTCATAGTATATCTGAAATACTTGTTTAATCATCCAAGCCTCCAATCCTATTTGCCCGATTCAATCGTAATATGATTCAATAGTAATATGATTCAATAATAATATGATTCAATCCCATGTTTCTGACTGTATTAATTTAATTTTTTCTATTCTGCTCATTTTTTTTATTTGGCGCTCTCTCAGAAGTGCCTCTTTTTTTGTCTCCAGCGCTTCATAATAAACTAAAGCAACCGGGAGTCTCCCCCTGGTATATTTAGAACCCTTCCCCCTGTTATGTACTGCTATGCGCCGGTTGATATCCAGCGTATAGCCTGTGTATAGGGTCCCGTCAGAACATAGTAAAATATAAGTATAATGCATATCTCAACTATCCCGTCATCTAATTTAAACCAATAATTTTATTTTTTCAACAAATCCCGTATTTCTCTTAGAAGTGCTGTATCTTCTGGCGTCTCTTCAATTACTTCTTCGATTATAGCCTCCTTCTTTCTCTTTGACTTTTCTATGATTCTAATCGTCAGGAAAATACAAAAAGCAATAATGACAAAATCCACAATGTTTTGAATAAACATACCATAATAGACGGCGACCTCTGGCGAATCTCCAACAGCAGGTTCGATTAAAATTTTCAACGACTTAAAATCCACATTGCCCATCAGAATACCCACAATTGGCATAATCACATCATTAACCAAAGACGTAATAATTTTGCCAAATGCACCTCCGATGATTACCGCAACTGCAAGGTCTAAAACATTACCTTTCATAATAAACTGCTTGAAATCTTTTAACATTTTTTAACCCTCCTCTTTCTTCTGTTTTAATGATGTTTTAGTAATATTATATCATAAACTTAACGGTTACTCCTCTATTAATTTTTTGATAGCTTCATCAAATATACTGTCCTGATTTTTTGTTCGCTTACCTTGCCCTTTTATTCTACCACCAGACATTCTGACCTCTCTAGCTGTATGCCTTGCCATAAGAAGTCCATCAATGTTTTCATCGGTATACAGCAACCCGTTTTGAGAAATAGGTCGTGCCTTTTTTGCCAGGCACATGGCTGCAAGCCCATAGTCCTGCGTAACCACAATGTCGCCTTGATTTACCATATTCACCAATGCAAAATCAACCGTGTCATTTCCCTTGGAAACCATCACCATCCTTGCACCCTTTTTATTAAAATAATGAGAAGTATCACATAATATAATACATTCTATACCCATTTTGTTACATAATGAGACAGTTATATCTATCACAGGGCATCCGTCTCCATCTATTAATATTTTCATACATCATCCTTCTTTTAAACTTCACCTTTAATGAAAGGCTCTGGAAACTCCAAAGCCTTATCCGAAAATTTTTTTTACTATGCTTATAACTGATTTTGTAATTTGAATATTTTTTTAGTAAGTGGCAAAAGCTGCTGCACAATAGGGCCTATAAGCACCAAACTGATAATTGTGCCAACGCCATAAACGGCTCCGAGTGAAACCCCAATTAAAAAGAATAGGAAATCACCGCCAATTTTCAAATACTTGAATTTCCATCCTGTTTTTTCTGATGCAATCATCGGAAGTATTTCTCCAGCTCCCAACCCAAAATCTGGACTGATGTAAATTGCGATTCCAGTTCCAATCACAATGCAACCTAGAATCAGAACCAACAGACTTGAAACGAAGCTGATTTCTGAAGGGAGATTGGCGATTAAAACAATTCTCCAAAGGTCTACTGAAAATCCAATGAAAACTGCTGAAATCAGGGTCCCATATCCAATTTTCTTTCTATTCAAGAAAAATGCAATGGTCAGAAAAACAACATTTATCACGATTTGGGCGTTCCCAAAGGTATACTCCCCATATTTATTGATCAGTTTGAAAACACCCATGACTCCTGTTGTAAAAGGATCTACACCTATATTTGCATATATGATCAAGTTTATTCCCAATCCCATAAAAATCATACCCAGAAAAACGATCAGTGACTTTTTCATATTTAATTTAAAATTATTCATTAAAATGTTACCCCTTCTTCTTCTTTATAGTATACACATATCTAGACAGTTTTCAAGGGTTAGTGTACAATATACGAGGAGGATTTAAGATGAATAAATACTATTTATATATAATTATTGCAGCATCATTCTGGGGAACGATAGGTATCATTGTAAAAAGTTTTTATGCTGCTGGCTTCAGTCCGATACAACTTGTCTTTTTCCGGACCTTTATCGGCGTCATCATGCTTTTTATTTATTTAATTATTAATGATAAAAGCAAACTTAGAATAAGGCTTAAGGATACTTGGATGTTTTTCGGAACGGGGATCATCAGTTTTGCTTTTTTTAATGTATGCTATTTTATTGCAGTGGAAAAAACAGGATTATCAGTGGCCTCAGTCCTCCTATATACAGCCCCCGGATTTGTTTTTATTCTCTCAGTAATAGTTTTTAAAGAGAAAATAACAAAAGTGAAAATGATGGCATTGTGCCTTGCTTTTTTTGGTTGTCTCCTTGTTTCAGGAGTTCTTCAACAGGCTGATTATGCCATAGACCTTACAGGAATTATGTTTGGTATTCTTGCTGGCTTCGGGTATGGGCTTTACAGCATCTTCGGCAAAATAGCACTATCTAGATATTCTCCTATTACAGTAACATTCTATACCTTTACTTTTGGGTTCCTTGGTGCACTGCCTTTTTCAAATATAACCGAAATACCAGCAATGATCACAAGTGGTGAAATTGCCATCAATATCCTTCTGCTAGCTGCCATCATCACAGTTCTACCTTTCGCCCTGTATACAAAAGGCCTTTCAAAAGTGGAACCTTCAAGAGCCTCCATTTTAGCCACGATTGAGCCAGTTGTCGCCACTATTTTTGGCGTGCTTCTCTTTAATGAAGTCATGACCTTTATTAAAATTCTAGGTATTGCTTCCGTTATTGGTGCCGCCATCATCATCAGTTTAAAACCAAAAATTGAAACTAGAGGGTTAAATGAATATAAAATTAGACAATCAAATAGTTGAGCCAAAAGCTGACGGACGGGCACCTGAAACAGAATCAGTAAAAAAAACAGCGGAACTAGAAACTGTATCCGCCCTAGAAATCGCCAGATATCAGGACAACACCTTGTTTAACTTGGAAGATCAAGTAGGTATGGAATCAACAATAACAGTTGATTTGAGCAATGGAAATCAGGTTACATTGCCATGCACCGCTGTTCATTTGGAAGAATTGGCATTAGGTTTTGCTTTTTCACAAAACGAAAAAAACAAGATTTCAGATGAATCCATCCACCCTATTGAAACACCCTTGCCTTTTGACGATATTTCCTACGAAAAAATGTTGATCTGTTTTAAGAAATTTTCCTCCGCTTCCCCATTGTTTCGTTCAACTGGAAGTGTTCACAGTGGTCAGCTGATGGATGTTGATTATAATATACTGTTTTTTACAGAAGATATGGGCAGGCACAATGTCATTGACAAAATAATTGGCTTTATCATAAAAAACAATATAGACTGTACGCATTGTATTTTAATGATAAGTTCAAGAATGCCTTTAGAACTTGTTGAGAAAATTTATAGAACAGGAATCAGAAATATCGCCTCGGTGTCTGCCCCCACAAAAGAAGCGGTCTTGTACTCCAGAGAGAGAAATATAAACCTGATTGGCATGTACAGAGATTCCAGATTTAATATATATTCTAAATAATATGGAGAAATTGATGAAACATTTTATAAATAACGAGACCAAATTAAATACTGCCGTGATCCTTGCAGGGGGCAAAAGTAGCAGACTTCCCTTTGACAAACAAACGTTCAAAATTAATGGAAATTTAATGCCAGTTTTTATTGCTGATTGTCTTTCTGTAGAGTTTGACAGGGTGATTATTGTATCTAATAAACCGGAATTATACAGAAAAAATTGTTCATATGAAGTTATTCCTGACACCTGGATAGGCCTTGGCCCCAAAGCGGGCATTCTTGCCGGGTTAGAATTTGCTGCAGATGAATTTGTTTATTTTACAGGCTGCGATATGCCTTTCGTCAATCTGCCTTATATCCGTTATATGAAAAGCCTACTACAGCATGCCGAAATGGATTTATCTGTGGTACTCTCAGTTAAAAATGGTTATTACGAACCGCTAAATGCCTTCTATTCAAAAAATTTAATCCCAGTTCTGCAGACTCAGCTTCAAACGAAAAAGAATAAAATCTCTGATTGCTATTTTGAAAACAGCATACTCAAAATAACGGAAAGAATGCAAGTTCAATTTGATCCCCATAGATTGATGTTTATCAATCTAAATACCCCAAAAGACATTGAAGAATGGCATTCAAAACAAATACTTTTATGAAAACTTAAATTATAGTATACTATACATATGAGTAAAATATATATTTCAGAGGACGCCCATCCCCTTCTAAAAGAATATTTATCCTGCAGAAACCATCTAATTATAGAAGTAGAAAGCACGGATCAGGTGTATGAGAGCATTTCTTCCCATCCTGATATTTTTATGTGCAAAATAAACAATCAAATGATAAAGTCTGAAAAGGACCTGGGATATTCCTACCCTGATAATATAAAATATAACGGCGTACAGATTGGAAACTATTTCATCCACCATACCAATTATACGGCTTCAAAACTTATGTCCGCTGTAAAAGCAGCTGGTTTAATACCTGTTCATGTACCACAAGGCTATACCAAATGCAACATCGTTGCTGTAGATAAGAATTCAATCATTACCTCTGACGAAGGGATAAAAAACATCTTAGTTCCTTTGGGGTTGGACGTTCTTTTAATTTCACCAGGGAATGTGAAGCTTAAAGGTTTTTCTTACGGTTTTTTAGGAGGTGCCTCTGGCAAAGTTGGTGATTCAATTATTTTTAATGGCAATCTCTCAGCGCATCCTGATTATCAGAAAATATCAGATTTTATCTTAACCAGAGGATTGAAGCTGAAATATTTCAAAGAATATGATCTTGAAGACATTGGATCTATCATTGAGGATGAAGTACATTTAAAAAGAGAGGTCAAATCACCATGAAAAGGCATGCTATCATACCCATTTTCATCCCCCACCAGGGTTGTCCAAATGATTGCGTTTTTTGCAACCAACGTAACATTACCGCAAGAACAGCCATACCTGGAGCGGATGATGTAAGGGGAACCATAGAAAGGTACTTGCCAACCCTAACTGGCAGAGGGCTTGAAACCATTGAGGTGGCATTTTTTGGGGGTAGTTTTACAGGGCTAGACATAGATCTCCAGTCAACGTATCTTCGCGTTGCCAAAGAGTATAAAGAGAAAGGACTTATCAATAAAATCCATTTATCTACAAGGCCTGATTACATCAATACCCGAATATTAGATAATCTTAAAGACTACAGCGTGGATATTATTGAACTAGGTGTTCAGTCTTTTGACGAAGAGGTTTTAAAACGTTCTAATAGAGGTCATGATATTGCCTGCGTTTATGAAAGCGCTTCATTAATACAAAAATATGGCTTTGAACTTGGCTTGCAACTGATGCTCGGTCTGCCAGGCGATACGTTGGAAAAAGATTTATTCTCGGCACAGGAACTGGTTAAAATTAACCCATCCATTGCCCGTCTTTATCCAACCATAGTGATTCAGGATACTCAATTATATGAAATGTACCTGAAAGGTGATTATCACCCTTTAACCCAGGAAGAAGCAGTACATATTACAAAAGAAATGTATAAAATAATTTCAACTGCCGGAATAAACATCATTCGCGTTGGCCTAAAGAGCACTGATGTGATCAATGATTCCGATCTCGGTGCCATTGCCGGAGGGACCTTCCATCCGGCCTTCAGGCAGCTTGTAGAAGGAGAAATAGCCAAAGACATGCTAGAGCACCAATTGACGGAATTTCTTTCCAAAAATGAAGAAATCCTCAACAAGAGCAACTGTATGCGAAATAGCGAAAATGCAGAAAATAGCGAAAATGTAAAAACTCTTTACTTTTCTTCAAGAAACGAATCTTTCTCAAATATGGTGGGAAATAGTAAAATTAACAAGAAGTATTTTGCAGATAGGTTTCCCTGTGTTAAAATAGAATACATTATAGATAATTCAATAGGATTTAATACCTATATATTAAAGGAGGAAAAGAAATGAAAGCAGTTATAACCGTTATCGGTAAGGATATGGTTGGAATTTTGGCAAAAGTTAGCACAACCTGTGCTGAATCAAATGCAAATGTGATAGAGGTGACACAAACCATCCTTCAGGAATATTTTTGTATGGTCATGCTAATTGACATTTCTGAAATGAATTGTGAAATTGACGAATTAAAACAAAGATTGTCTGCAAATGTCCCAACGATGACTGTGCATGTTATGCATGAAGACATTTTCAATTCCATGCACCGCATTTAGGAGGATACTATGCTGAATATGAGCGACATCATGGAAACGATTACCATGATTCAAGATGAAAACTTAGATATTAGAACGATTACGATGGGAATTTCTTTGATTGACTGTTGCGATAGTGACATAGATAAATCATGTGAAAAGGTGTACAACAAAATCTATACCTATGCAAAAGACCTTGTGAAAACAGGGGAAGATATTGAAAAGCAGTATGGCATTCCTATAGTAAATAAAAGAATTTCCGTCACTCCTATAGCCATGTTGGCTGGTGCCTCTGGTGGGGACCCAGTAAAATATGCAAAAACCCTTGATAGGGCAGCTCGCGACGTAGGGGTAAACTTTATTGGTGGGTACTCGGCGCTTGTACAAAAGGGATTTTCTCCCGGAGACAAAGCCCTTATAGAATCAATCCCCAGAGCTCTTTCTGAAACTGAATTTGTTTGTTCCTCAGTGAATATCGGGTCAACCAGAGCCGGCATCAATATGGATGCTGTTAAATTGATGGGACAAATAGTCATAGATGCTGCCGAACTTACCAAAGACAGGCAATGCATCGGAGCTGCCAAGCTGGTGGTATTTTGCAATGCAGTTGAAGACAATCCATTCATGGCCGGCGCCTTTCATGGTCCTGGTGAAGCTGACTGTGTTTTAAACATTGGTGTCTCCGGTCCAGGAGTCGTTCGTGCCGCACTTGCTAAAATGCCTGAAGATGCAAGTTTAGACGAAATAGCGGATATGATTAAACGAACTGCCTTTAAAATCACCCGAATGGGTCAACTTGTGGGCATTGAAGCCTCCGCTAGATTAGGCGTTCCTTTCGGTATTATTGACTTGTCCCTTGCTCCTACACCAGCTGTTGGAGACTCGGTTGCTCACATCTTGGAAGAAATCGGTCTTGACATGTGTGGTGGCCACGGGACAACCGCAGCCCTTGCCATGTTAAATGATGCAGTAAAAAAAGGCGGCGTGATGGCAACCTCCCACGTAGGCGGATTGTCAGGTGCTTTTATTCCAGTAACTGAAGATGCTGGAATGATCGCTGCAGCAAGAGCGGGAAATCTTACGATAGAAAAGCTTGAAGCGATGACTGCTGTTTGTTCAGTAGGTTTAGATATGATTGTCATTCCTGGGGATACAACTGCTGCTGTTATATCTGGTATCATAGCAGATGAAGCCGCAATAGGGATGGTCAATTCCAAAACTACCGCTGTAAGGCTTATTCCCGCCATTGGCCTTGCCGAGGGAGAAGAGCTGGACTTTGGTGGCCTGCTTGGAAACGGTCCTGTCATGAAGCTAAATACCACCTCTCCTGCTAAAATGATTAACCGCGGTGGCAGGATTCCTGCTCCACTTCAAAGCTTAAAAAACTAAACCCAATATAAGCAGCCGACATTGGGTTTGTTAAAATATTAACCCCTGAAGTTGGTGGGTTTTTGGAAAATTAACCTGTGGATAAGTTTTTTAGTGCCAAGTAAATTATTCCTGTCATAAAATAAACTGAGCATGGGATGAATGTGTTTATGTCACATTCATCCCATGCTCAGTCTTTATACGTTTAATTGATTAAGTTTGTTTCCGTACCTTTGATTAGTTATCCACAGGTTCCCTGTGAATAACGGAAATTTGAAATGACTAATTGCAAGGGATAAAAAAAAAACGAAGCCCAATGTCGGATGCTTATAATGGGCTTTGATCCAATTTGTTTGCAAGCTGAAGTAACCTTTCACAGGCAAGCTTTTGTGCATAACTGGAAATAGCTAGTTTTAGAATCATCTCTGAGAGTTCCTCCCGGTCCATGTCTACATGGATTAAGTCTGAAACAGCTACGAATTCTCGGTCTATTTCTTTACAATATTTTTTATAAAAGTCCTCAATTTCTTGTCCCTCAAGTTGATCTTTTAGAAGTTTATCCGTATCTGATACAGATAAGACTCTCTTAAGAAGACAAATTGCCGTCAAATGAGCCACATGCTCTTTTTTGTATTTTTTTCGATGGGCCCTAGGCAATAAACCTTTTTTTATATAATTATTCACCATGGAGGCTGTCAGTGTTTCCTCACCTTCAAGCCCAATATGCTGTTTTTTCATAAAATTAAGCACTTGATCCATATATAATTCAATATCAGGGATCTGCTCCCATTTGGCAGGTCTGTCATCTTTTAAACTTCTCTTTAATTCAACAATATTCATTTTATTATACCTCTTTTCTCCCAGGTCTTTTACAAGTATAGTGACTGGTATCCTTATAATTCAAGGTATCCATTGGAAGCTCCTTCTCACATAGTTTGTTCCTGACATATCTGCCCACATAGGCGTATATAACAGCAAAAATAGGGATTCCGATAATCATTCCAATAAATCCAAATAACCCACCGCCAACCAGGATTGCAAAAATTACCCAGAAACTTGGTATGCCTGTAGAACCACCCAAAATCCTAGGCCCTATTACATTCCCATCCACAAGCTGCAATATTTGTATGAATATTACAAAATATACCGCTTGGATTGGGCTTTCCAGCAATATGATGATTGTTGAAGGGATTGCCCCTATAAACGGTCCAAAGAATGGGATGATATTTGTCGCACCGATAATCACACTTATTAATAAGGTATATGGCATACCCATAATTGTCATTGATATAAAACATATAATTCCAACAATGATAGAATCTATTATTTTCCCATTGATAAAACCACTAAAAGTTCTGTTGATAAATTTTGATTCATGGATAATAAATTCTGCTCTTTCTTTTGTACAGCTTGCAAAAATAATTTTTTTTGCCTGCGCAGCGAAAACTTCTTTTCCGTTCAGAAAATAAACACAAATAATAAGCCCTAATAAAAAGTTCTTGATGATCACTAAAAAACTGATTAATCCAGTGGAGACACCTGCCACCACTTCTGACACGGTTGGCACCAGATTTTCCATAAACCAGTTGGTTAAATTATTTACAATGTTATTATTGATGAAGTTTGCTGTTCTTTCAGATAGGTTAAATTTATCAACGACCCAAATCATTAATCCATCTGCATTACTTGGAAACGTGTTAATAATGCCCAGTATGCTTGTAGCCAGCTGAGGTAAGACCATGCTGATCAATCCGGTAATAATCGTTATCGACAATACTAAAGTGATTGCAGTAGATACTATTTTTGAAAAAGATATTAATTTTTTCTTGTTATTGATCCGTGGTTCAAGAAACAGATTAATCTTCCGTAGGAAAAAATTATAGGAGGGAGTTAATAAATAGGCTATGACAAACCCATAAATAAATGGCGTTACAATGGCAACAAGAACACTCAGGTTTTCTGCAAGCCCTTGGGAACGATAAATCAGAAAAAACAAAACGATGGAGGCTGAAATAGCGATAAAAATTGTCAACCCCCACTTAAAATAAGTATTTTCGATTTTAAGTTTCATCGGCTTCCTCCCGTCAAAATTTTATAATGTCATTATATCAAATCCCTTAAGATTATACCAGTATTATCTGATGTAGTCTTTAAATCCACTTGTATATTCAAGACTCCCGTCAGGCATTACAAAAACCGCTTCAGCACCATCAATTTTTTCAATTAGCGCTTTTGCTTCATTAAGGGGCATAATAAAGCAGGCCGTGGAAAGCCCGTCTGCTATGCCGGAATCTTTTGCAATAATTGAAACGGACCTGTAATGATCTGCTGGCATAAGCGTCTCCGGATCAATAATATGATGATATCTTTTCCCATTTACAAAATAATATCGCTGGTAATCGCCACTTGTAACGAGAGCACTTTCAACGAGTGCCACCGTATGAATGAGACTTGTGCCATCTTCCTTGTCAGGATTCTGAACGCCTACTTTCCAGGGGCCTTCATCATTGCCCTTCTCACCAATGGATCTGACATTACCTCCGATACTTAGAAGCATCATTGTAATACCTTCCTTCTTTTCTCCGGCGAGGGCTGCCTGTTCTGTCGCGTAACCCTTTGCAACAGCCCCAACATCCAGGCTCATTTCTTTATCTTCAAGATAAACAGTACTCGCCTGTTCGTCTATTATCATCTTATTCATATCAGTATGTTTATTCGCTTCGAACAGACTTTCCATTGGAGGTACAGCCGCAGATTCAGGTAGAGCTATTCCCGCTTCCCTATATTCATGCCACACCTTCAGTACACTGCCAAATGCAACATTCACTTTTCCATCGGTCAATTCGTAGATTTCTTTTGAGAACAGAAGCAGATCTATCAGCTTTTTATCAACTTTCACAGGATTTATTCCCGCATTTTCATTGATGGTTTTGATATTATTTATACCCTCATAATCATTATAAATATCAAATAATTCATGATATATTTTAAGTTCATCGTAAATAAAATTTGACTGTTTCTTAAACGCAGCCTCATCAGTTGAATATGCTATGATTTGTGAGGCAGTATCAAATAAATTTGTGAATCCTACGTCATACCTTGTTAATTTTGTTCCATTTGCACACCCGACAAGCATTCCTGCACTTAATGCGATTATAAGGATTATGCTTATTTTAAGTTTCATTTTATTGGTCACTTTTGATCTCCTCGAAAAATAATTATAGTAAACTGTATTTTGGGAAAAAAATTAGGGGCAGAAAATCCCACCCCTAAAAAAAACGTTGTTTTTTATTTTGCTTCTGCCTGTGCAAGCGCTTCGTTTACAAGGTCAAAGAAGTGACCATAAGAAATGGTTGCTCCTGAAATTGCATCCGTTTTGCCTTCAGCATCAAACATAATGGAAGTAGTATCCTGTGTTGAAACGATATAATCTTGAATAGCCTTTGCCTGTGCATCCCAAGGTGAAGTAGAGCCTGCAACACTCATGTCATAATTTCCAGCTGCCACTTCTGCCAGTTTGTCACCCTTTGTAGCATCTGAATTTGTTGCATTTAAAACAACAGCTGATATTTTACCATCCGTAATTGTTACGGTAGCATTATCTTTCCATCCAGTTTCAGCACTAAAATCAGCCTGTTCAGCGGTATAAGTACCGTCTGTATAAAGAGTAGCCTCTGGTGTTGGTTCTGGTGTTGGTTCTGGTGTTGGCTCATCTTTTGCG
Organism: Peptostreptococcales bacterium; assembly: GCA_038248745.1. Taxonomy (GTDB): domain Bacteria; phylum Bacillota; class Clostridia; order Peptostreptococcales; family Anaerovoracaceae; genus JAENWH01. The sequence continues at coordinate 36,767 of JBBRXC010000001.1, forward strand.
CATGCTGTAAATACAGTCAAGGCCATAATAAGAACCAGCATAAAAATACCTGTTTTTTTAAAATTTTTCATTGAAAATTTCCTCCTTAAATTGAATTGTTTTGATTGAGTTATTATTTGTTATTATAAAACCCGACTCTGTTAAAAGCAGGTTGAATAAACTTGAGTAGTACCGATGTGACAATTCCTGCTATCACTCCTGTCAGAAGTAGAAGTGGGAAAAAGTACAACAGATACAAGTTTGTATATACAACAGAGACAGCGACCAGCTGACCAATGTTATGGGATATAGCACCGAAAATACTTAAAATCAAGTAAGATACCCTGTCCTTAAATATATACATGAAAAGAATCATCACTGTTACCGATAAAAGCCCTCCAGATAAACTTAAAACACTTGCGATCCATCCTCTTGTTGAAAAGACGAAAATGGCTTTTAATACTGCCACTGCATATGCCTGTTTCCCTCCTATAAAGAAAAGAACATACATGACGGCGATATTTGAAAGTCCAAATTTAACACCAGGTATTGCAACGGGCAACGGAGGCAATGAATTTTCTACGACTGACAATATGATTGCAACTGCAAAGAATAGTGACGTCAACACCAGCTTTTGTGTTTTTCCCATTATATTACCACGTCATTCTGATTATTATGATACCCATTTACTGGAACAATTTTCAATATTAAACCATTTGGCAGACAAGCTGCACTTTGACCCACAATATGAAGTCTTCCCGAATGAACACATATTTGATCGGGGCAATCAGATTTTTCAAAGGCAATAAACCCATCCTTATACAAATGAAAAACTACATTTTCCTTACCTGGAATTGAAAAAGTGCTGTCTTCTCCTGTCGACAAAACAACAGTTTTCATTAATTCTGATTCCAAATATATTTCTGCCTTCGCTTCTTCCCCTTGCGCCAGATAATTATAGGTCACATATACCGTTGCTGAAATAACCAGCAATATTATAATGACGATTAAATCTGTTTTTTTAAAAAATTTCATTTTGTTATCCCATTATATGACTTTTCTAAAATGTCAATCAGTTTGCCTTTTTTCTCTATGTTGGTTTCAAGCCCATCTATAACAAGGCTTGCTTTATTATAATAACCTTTTGAAATTCCTTTTGTAAAGCCTATTCCATCAAATTTAATAACCAGATTGATTATTTCTTCTATATGAATTCCCCCAGTTTTTATATTTGTGCTAAAATCTTCATTTTGTTTAATTGCATGAATTAAAGGAAGTGTTATGACACCTTCTTCATAATCCTTACCAACAGGTTTTTTTGCCTCTGCTTCAGACGCTTCAAAGTCTATGCAATCATCCGTCAATTGAAAGATCATGCCTATATATCTACCCAGTTTAGCATACTGGTTTTGATATTTTTCTTGTTCTCCGGAAAAAATTGCTCCTGCCAAGAACGCTCCTTCAAACAAAGCCGCAGTTTTACCTCTTATAATCTTTAAATATCTGAATGTTGATATATTCAGATTTCCATTGTTAGCGTACTGCTCCAGTTCTCCAAGGCAAACTCTTGAAACAAAGTTCGGCAGAAAAAATTCAGTATAGTTTTCCTTTTCTTTTAAAAGGGATAAATTTCTAAGGGCTAAACTAAGTAAATAATCTCCACAAATCACTGCCTTTTTCTTACCGTATTTCTTTTGAAGTGTTTCATTTCCTCTTCTTAAATCAGAATCATCAATAATATCATCATGAACCAAAGTTGCCAAATGCAGTATTTCTATTGATACGGCCATGTAAACAGCATTTTCATGAATTTCGTTTTCTCTGTTCAGTGCACAAACTAATAGCCCTTTAGCTCTAACAAACTTACCCTGACTCTTTGATAAATGCTTCGTATAATCTCTAACCATATGAGGCGCTTGAACCAGTAGTTTTTCAACGGAAGCTTTTGTCAAATCTAAAGCTTCATCAAATGTATAGTATTTGATGTCAGAATGAATACTGCCAGAATTGTTAATTTCCAGTTTAGTCATTATATAAGTACCACTTTCTTCCAAATCTTGTATGTGCCCATTTATTTTTCAATACCGGCATGACATAATAATCCAAGCCAAATACGCTGCCTCCAGCTATTAGTAAAGCGATTGCTGCAAATACCATCCAGAAGGTGGTAATATATAGCCCCGTAGTCAGCATGAACATAGCTTGTAGAACAATGGAAAACCCGGAAGCAAGGAAGGTAAAAAGCCCACCAATTAAAGCCAAACCGATAAGAATTTCTGCAATGACGATTGTTGACTGCATGAATACCTGCATGGCTTCACTTGATAAAATAAATTTATCTACAAACCAGTTCATAAAAGGCATATCTATTTTCAATGCATAATCTGACATTGTTGCCATATCTAAACTCTTTCCGCTTACAAATATAATACGAATCAGTCCAAATATATCAAAATTTAAAATCTGTACTCCTGTTGTAATGACCGATTCGACACCACCTGCACCGGTTGCTGCAGTTACAGCATCTCCAGCTTTTTGTACGGTATCAGCGGCTACATCCCCAGTAATACTATTATACCAGTTGGTCGCTCCACCAAAGAAGCCTTCAAGTTTTGGCTGAGTCATCCAACCTTCAATGATTTTTTTAATACCTTCGAATACCCACACTGAACCAAGCCACAAACGCAATGGAACCAGTAAAAAACTTGGTGTTCGATTGGAAAAATGTCCTCCCACGAAGCTTCTGTTGTTTCGAATTGTGAAGAACTCATGTTTGGAATAGTTAAATAGCTTGTTCCAACCCAGTACCTGGAGAAAATAAATGCAGTTGATAAAATGCTTTGACAACATGGCCAAAAATGATGGCAGGTTGAACATGAATTTTGGAAGTCCCACTCTAGCTACACCATAACGTCCTCCCACACAAACCATAACCCCATGAAATGATGGTTTATAGGTTTCCAAATGCTGACCTTTGATGGCAGCTTCAATGTTGTGAGACACTGTATGCGCACTTTGTTCACAGTTTTCAACCATCTGAGGTACTGGCATTTCCTCTCCCTTAGGGATAAAGAACATATTGTCTCCAGCAACGTATACATCTTCTCTATCTACAGATCTTAAATATTCATCGGTCTTGATTCTACCACGACCAACTGAAGTAATCTGTTTCGCTGCTTCATATGCAATCGCTGCGCTTTCTATTCCTGCCGCCCATACTACCGTTCCTGCATCATATTTATTGGTTTCTTCACCAACTTTAAGCGCAATAAAATCTTGACCAATTTCTACCACGCCTGTGCCAAACATGGTTTTAACACCCATTTTATTCAAACGTCTTTCTACCTTGTTCGATAATTTTTCAGGTAAAATAGGTACAGCTCTTGGTAAAATATCAACATTACATAAGGATACCAGTTCTTTCGGGATCCCATGTTTTTTACATAATATAGGCACGTATTCTGCCAGTTCGCCAATCATTTCAACGCCAGTAAATCCAGCACCTACAACGTAAAAAGTCAGCATCAATTTCTTCTTCTCTAGATCAGTAATGGAAACTGCTTTTCTGAAAGAATTCTCGATTTGTTCTTTTAATCTAATTGCGTCATCAAACGACCAAAGATTAAATGCAAACTCTTCTGCTCCTTTTACCCCAAAATAAGTCGGTTTAGAGCCGGAAGCAATAACAAGATAATCGTACTCATATTGGCTGCAGTTACCTAAAACCTTTTTGCCATCAAAATCAATTGATTCAACTGTATCTAACACCACATCAACATTTCGCCCAGAAAACACTTTCTCAAGACTAATTTTGATGCTGTCCTCATCCACCCTGTTTGCGGATACTTCATGCAACTCAGTCAGCATTGTATGATAAGGATTTCTATCAATTATTGATATGGCAACTTCTTCTTTAATTTTAAATTTCTTGGCCAATTTTTTAGCTGTCAAGATCCCAGCGTATCCTGCGCCAATAATAACAATTTTCTTCATACTTTGCTCCTTGTTCTATTTTATTATAATATTAACTATCATACTCTTCACTGTATATTTTTACACGATATTTATAGTATAGTATATTGGTAGGTAAATATCAATCGATTTCTTCGTGAATTGTTAAGTTTAAATCAAGCAAAAACCCTATTTACAATATATTATTTGTTATTATTTTGGTTATTTTTCCCTTTGATGGGTAAATACATAACATGAATTAAATAATGTACTTATTAAAGAAATATGGAGGAAATTGAAATGACAGATGTAAAATTTTTTATATGTAAGCATTGCGGCAATATCGTGGAAATGGTTCACGACTCTGGTGTTCCTATTATTTGTTGTGGAGATGAAATGAATGAAATTGTTGCAAACACTGTTGATGCAAGCAAAGAAAAGCACGTTCCGGTCGCTACTGTTGAAGGAAATACAATAACAGTTAAAGTTGGCGCTGTTGCTCATCCTATGGAACCTGAACATCATATCGCATGGGTTTATCTTCAAACAGAAAAGGGTGCGCAGAAAAAAAATCTAAAAATTGGAGATTCTCCAGAAGCACACTTCTTGCTTGAAGATGACAAAGCAGTCGCAGTTTATGATTACTGCAATCTTCACGGCCTTTGGAAATCTCAATTATAATCAAATCGTTCATCCTAATTCTAATCAAACCAGTTAACTTTTTCTTTGATTAGATTTATTATTTAACACATGTCTATAAAAAAACTGTGCGTCTATTAAGATTCACAGTTATTTTTAATGACACAATATTTTAATTACACTTTATATTCATTCAGATTACTATTGAATTAAAGGAATTGTTTTAGTGTACCGTTCCAATATAACTGAATCCACTTACCTCTTTATGATTGATATCAGTAGTGAATTCAAAATCCAATCCCCTGTTCAACCCAGCTATATATATATGGCAAAGTGCAATTCCTATATCTATTTGGTTCATTTTTCCATACAGCATACTTTGTAGAAGATTAATCGCCTTTTGATATACATGAATTGAACCATCCTGTTCTTCAAAAAACCAATTTTGGCTGTTTGTTGCTGATGGCGCCAACCTTGCCGCCTCCAAGCGTTCATCAACACCACTATAAACCTCTTCAGCCGGCTTCCGTTTAAATCCCGACATTTCTCTGTAAGGACCATTCAAGGTTTCTCCAAACCCTATCGCAATGACAAAATCCTTTTTAACATCCATCTTATCCTTTGGTTTTGCCATGCCCAACCAGCACGCTCCCAGCCCTTTACTTGACAGGAATAAATCAAGTTGCTGAAACATAAACCCTACATTATTAAGGTATCCTTCTTTCTCTTCGCTGTAAATCAACAGATAGTGAGGTGCTTTGACAGGCAACAGATTTTTTGTATCTGTAACTATTTTGTAATCAACCCTGATTTCTTTATGAAGGGGAACAATGTTTTTAATAAATTCTTCGACTTCTATCAATGCTTCTACAGAAATTCCCTCCATCTTATATTGTCGGACAGATTTTCTTTTATAAATATATTCAACTAGTTCTTTCAGTGTATTATCCATATTAATCACCTTTCCAGCTATTATCACTTTTTCTTCTATTTTACCTATCAATATATAATATACCATCTCTCTAAAGATTTCAAACAATTTACTTGCCATATTATACGTTGGCCATTTATAATTATATATAATATATTTTAACAGAAACCGTAAGAGGAGGATATTGAAATGTCAATGAAAACAGGTTCAGAATACATTGAAAGTTTAAGGAAATTGAATTTAAATGTTTATATTTTTGGGGAAAAGATCAAATCTCCTGTAGATCATCCAATGATTATTCCCTCTATGAATGCGGTTGCCCTAACCTATGATTTAGCTTTAGACCCTATGCATGAGGATTTGATGACGGTAAACTCTTCTGTCACCGGAGAGAAAATCAATCTTTTTAATCAGGTTTTCGTCAGTACAGACAATCTGGTTCAAAAGGTTAAAAGGCAAAGAATGTTAGGGCAAAAAACAGGATGCTGTTTTCAGCGCTGTGTTGGGCAGGATGCCTTCAACGCAGTATACAGCACTGCTTATGAGATTGACCAAAAATACGGCACCCACTATTTTGATCGTTTTATACATTTTCTTAAATATGTTCAGGCCGAAGATTTGGTCACAGATGGCGCGATGACAGATCCAAAGGGAGACCGTGGTCTTTCTCCAAGCAACCAGGTTGATCCAGATCTTTATCTTCGAGTGGTTGAAACTCTCCCGGATGGCATTATTGTAAATGGTTGTAAAGCACATCAGACAGGTATTGTAAACTCCCACGAAGTACTATGCATGCCGACCATTGCAATGGCACCTGAAGACAAGGATTATGCCCTTTCCTTCTCCATTCCAACTGATACAATAGGAATTACTATTATTTACGGAAGACAGTCCTGTGATACAAGAAAAATGGAAGGAACGGAAATAGATGTTGGGAATAGCGAGTTCGGCGGACATGAAGCGCTTGTTATCTTTGATCATGTGTTTGTGCCAAATGAAAGAATATTTATGAATGGGGAAACTGAGTTTGTAGGAATGCTGGTGGAAAGATTTAGTGGACATCACAGACCTAGTTATGCTTGCAAATCTGGTGTGGGAGATGTTCTTATAGGGGCCGCCGCTTTAGCTGCAGATTATAATGGTGTTCCAAAAGCCTCCCATATAAAAGATAAATTAATAGAAATGACTCATTTAAACGAAACCCTTTATGCTGCAGCACTTGCCTGTTCCTATGAGGGCTTCGCAACACCTTCAGGTGCCTACCTGATTGACCTGCTACTTGCAAATGTCTGCAAACAGAATGTTACAAGATTCCCTTATGAAATTGGCAGACTTGCTGAAGATATCGCAGGTGGATTAATGGTGACGCAACCATCGGAAAAAGATTTCAGAAGCCCCGAAATAGGTCACTACATAGAAAAATACCTAAGAGGCGTCGATTCAGTCCCAACTGAAAACAGACTTCGAATCTTAAGACTGATAGAAAATCTTACTTTAGGGGCAGGTGCTGTGGGTTACAGGACAGAATCCATGCATGGTGCCGGCTCCCCTCAGGCCCAAAGAGTCATGATCAACAGGTTTGCGAATTTGGAATATAAAAAGGAACTTGCCAAGAAGATTGCTAAAATAAAGTAAAAACAGCAAATTGTTGTTTTAGAAAAATTAAAAAGCCAACGGTCGAAATGATTTCGTGCCGTTGGCTTTTTTAATAGGCAACAAAAAATAATTACCAAGTTAACTGATTGCCTCTTTTAATACTTGTATCATATTATCAATATGCTGTCCTACTGTAAGGTCCATCACACTTACAACCTGAATATGACATTTATTTAATGGAAGAAGTATTTTCAGCGCATGGCTTGAACCAATTGCTAATGCCATTTTTGGGGTTAGCTCTCCCATCATAGCATTAGCGTTGAGGATACCAACTGGACCAAGTATTACATCAACATGCTTCATATTATGTATAATCGCATTTTCACCAGTAGCGCCCTCATCAGCACCACCTCTTAACATTTGTCCCGTCGCCACTGAATTGGTGCCAAGCGCATAAATCTTACAATCATTTAATATATTTTCAGCTTTAATTTTTTCAACAATGGCCTTTCCAATACCACCACCCTGACCATCAATTACTGCAATTATCATTTCACCACCGTAAACCTTTCCAGTTTTATTTATAAAATAATGAACCTGTTCAACAGTCTCACATCCATACGCCATTTATTGTAAACCATAATAAATTATTAGTTGACATACATTAATTTGTATCATATAATCATCCTGTTGCATGAAAGGAAGTTCTTATGAAAAATCAAAAAATAATTACTACAACTGTCATTGGTCTTTTTACAGCGATCACCTGTATACTAGGCCCATTATCAATTATTATTCCCATATCTCCGGTCCCAATCACCTTTACCAATCTGGCCATCTATTTTACGGTGATCATTCTGGGCTGGAAGAAAGGAACAACAAGTTATTTGGTTTACCTGCTAATCGGCTTTGTTGGTGTGCCTGTTTTTTCCGGATTTACAGCAGGCCCTGGGAAACTACTTGGTCCGACAGGTGGCTATCTGATAGGTTTTATCTTTCTTGCGCTGATCGCCGGCTATTTCGTTGATCGATTTCCTGGCAAAACTCCCATGTATATTATTGGCATGGTTCTCGGGACCCTAGTTACTTATGCATTAGGAACCGGATGGCTAGCTTTCCAAGCAAATCTAACTTTTCAGGCAGCTTTGTTTGCTGGCGTAATACCTTATATTTTAGGAGATGCCCTTAAAATCGCAGTTGCCGCTATGATTGGCCCAGCAATTAAAAAACAGGTAGTAAAAGCAGGGTATTTAAAATAAAGATTTTGTACCCTACTTTTCTTGTTCCCTAGCACGCTCATAGTAATAGTCCCATTCAAAACCACAATCCAGACAGCGGTAGACGCCGGTCGTTCCAGCCCCTCCACAGGCGCATCCCAATACAGCCCGCCCTTCAATCAGGTCTTTCCTAATTTCAGGGATGAAGGCGATATTACCAGAAACTACTTTAGCAACCTTAGCAGAGCCACACTTATAACATTTCTTCTCCATCACATGTTCCTCCTCATTTGGTTTTAGTTATTTTATCCAAACCTTCTCTTGCTTCAACTTCATTAGAAATGCTCGTAAGTAATACCAAATAATCCTGTACCCTTATTTTTGTGTACCCATGAGGTATAATATCATGCCCATGTCTTCGAACGGCTATGAGTAAACTGCTTTTTGGGATAGCCAATTGTCGCACTTCTTTATTTTCAGCTTCTGATCCATGCTGAACTATATTTTCAACTGTGATTTTACGGCTGTTATCTTTACTGTCAACATGTAATTTTCGTTCTTTTATCAGTTTATCAAGCATGGATTCATAAATTGGTTTACTATTCAAAAGATCTGCAAGGATGTATGCCACGATGGAAACAATTGCCAAAGGAAGCAAATGATTCAAAGATCCAGTCATTTCAATAAGTAAAATTATCCCTGTTATAGGTGCTCTTACTATGGCCGTAAAATAGCCTGCCATGGCAAGTACCACCCAATTGGAAAAAAGTACAGGATCGCCACCCAGAAAATTTATAGTGATATTACCAAATATAGCCCCAATGATAGCGCCAAGTATTAGCAGAGGGAAAAAAATCCCTCCTGGTGCGCCCGATCCAAAGCTGATCATAGAAAAAACAAATTTAACAACAAGTAAAATAAGAAGAAACTGCAAACTTGACGTCGACTGCAGCACTTCTATAATCTGATGACCGCTTCCCAACGCGAGAGGGTAATACAATCCTATAAGACCAGCACATAGAAAGGGTACAACTAAACGTGATTTTACATTAAGCACAGGTATTTTTTTATATAATTTTTGCGTAAAAAGAAGTATATAATTGTAAAATGCTCCAGCGGCACCAAGTATTCCACCAAGAAGAAATAAGAGCCAGTATTGATTGAGCTGTATGACTCCCTCTAGCGTAAAGTTGAAAATTGGGCTCATACCAAAAACTATTTTTGAAACGAAATCAGCCGTTATTGCTGAAGCCATCGTTGATAATAATATGATGGGAGAGAAATATTTAAAAATTTCTTCAACCGCAAACATCGCTCCCGCTAAAGGTGCATTAAAAGCGGCTGCCAGACCAGCACTTGCTCCACTTGCGATTAAAATTCTTTTTTCAGTTCTAGACGAACCAAATATATTTCCTACTCCTTCAGCGACACAAGCACCTATCTGAATGGATGGCCCCTCTCTACCCAAAGAAAGACCCGCTGAAATCGAAACGATTCCTCCTATAAATTTTGCAATTAATGTACTTACCCAATTATGCTTAAAATAACCTAATATAACGCCGCTTACCTGTGGAATCCCACTACCTCTAATCATTTCATATTTTGAAACTAAAATACCCACGCCGTATCCAAGCAAACCCAAAAAAATAAAAACAAGAGGAATAAACTGCAAATGACCGTTTAACATTTTATAGAATTCTATAGACCCTTCCCCTGCATAGGTTAATATGAGTCTATAGGCAGCAACAACAACTCCTGCCACCAGACCCACTAAAACACTTTTAAACAGGATCGGCAGTTTATCAGTATGCGTATTTATTACAGCTCTATAATTATTTATGGTTGTCATATTTTTTCCTTCTTTATGTTTCGCTTTTTGTACGGTAAGTGTATCATAAATCAGTACCAATATAACGAATCCAATTGATACAATTCACAGCAGAAATATTTTTATCTTTTACTTCAAGCATGATGTCAAGGTTTTCACCCTCTACTCTTTTGTAGAAATCCATAAATTCATCTAATCTGATGCTTTGCGAATGAGATCCTCCCCTTTTCGCTAAATCCTGTTGTGAATAATGGATTTTCTGACGGCCGTCTTTCCCTGTCCATGTTTTACCACACTCTTTGATCCAGGTTTCTTCCACTTTATTATCCGAAGACGGGTTCAACCTATTATGCAAATTATCGAAAACGATTGGGGCGTTCAATTCTTCCCCAATTTCAAGAAGCTCCCCAATATTATAGGATCTGTCATCATTCTCTAAAACAAGTCGCTGTTTTATTGAATCGCTGAGATCCATATAATTCGTTTTAAATCTTGCAATTGCTTCAGACTTGTTCCCATAAACACCACCGATATGTAATATTATTTTGTGTTCCTGGTTTACCCCAAGGCTGTTTAAGAAGAGTGCATGGTAATCAAGATCTTCCACAGCTCTGCTCACCACGTCTCTATTTGGTGAATTAAGAACTGTATATTGACCAGGGTGCATAGATACCCTGATATTATTGATCTTGATTTTGTTTCCTATTTTTTGCATTTTTGGTTCAAAAACTTCCCACCATTTAATCTTATTTACAGGGCTTGAGCCAAATGGTATGATGTCAGAACTAATTCTAAAAAGATGAATATTGTTAGAAATATTGTAATCAATGATGTTTTCCAAAGAATTTAAATTATGCTTTATTAATTCAAGCAATTTTTCTTCCGTTGCATTTTTTTGTCTACAGGTTTTTTGGGTTGTATTTAAAACTCCCACAGTTAAACAGGCATATCCTATACTCAATTGCTTCTCCTTAAATCATTTCTGATCCACAATATTTGCAATTTCCCGGTGCAATTTCATTCCAAACTTCATTTTCCGATTTATCTGAAGTGGAATAATCTTTAATAATTTTGCCGTCCTTCATTTCTATGATTCTATCCGATTTTTCGGCAATATGTATATCATGGGTTACAATCAAAAAAGCCATCTTAAAGTCTTTGTTGATCTTTCTCAATAGTTCATACGCCTGATCCGTGGATTCTGAATCAAGATTCCCTGTTGGCTCATCTGCCAGAATAAGATTTGGATTGTTGATTAACGCTCTGGCGATAGAAACTCTTTGCTGCTGTCCACCAGATAGATTATTTGCCAGATTGTTCATTTTATCCTGAAGCCCAACAGACTCCAATATCTCTATTGCCCGTTTCTGTTTATCTTTATTCACATATCCAGTTTCTATCCATGTAGGAAGCATTACATTTTCTAGCGCTGTAAATTCAGGTAATAAATGATGGGACTGGAAAATAAAACCAATGTTTTTATTTCTAAAATCTGCCAGTTCATTTTCTTCCATATTTGAAAACTCTTTCCCTTTAAAAAACAACTTCCCCGTTGTAGGTTTATCCAAAGCGCCTAACAAGTTCAACAAGGTACTTTTTCCACAACCAGAAGGCCCTATAATACTTGCAAATTCTCCGTCAAACATTTTTATATTGATGAAGTCCAATGCTCGAGTTTTAAATTTTTCTCCATATTCTTTTGTGAGTCCATCCCCACATAATAATATATCATCCATTTTTTATCGCCTCCATCGGGTTGAGATTTGCTGATCTGTTTGCAGGAATAACCGAAGCGATTGCTCCCGCACATATTGCAATTACCACTATGATCAAAACACTCCCTATTTGATAATTAATCACAAAACTTCCAGTACCCTTGTTGAAAAACTGGAAAACAGTTAATAGCATAATACCTAACCCACAGCCAACAACAGAACCAAACCCTCCAAGAATTAACCCTTGAAGAAGGAATATCCTGCTGGCACTTTTTTTTGTCGCACCCATGGCCTTCAGAATGCCTATTTCTTTTGACTTCTGAATGACTGACACGGCTAACACGCTTGATATCCCAAAAGTAACAGCCAGTATTACAAAGAACTGAATGGTATAGGAGGAGCTACTTTGGCTAGACAATGCACTAAGTAATTGTTTGTTTTGTTCTTTCCATTCTACTATTTTTACATCGCCAATTTTATTTTTCCAAGAGGCTGCAACTTCATCCGCTATAAATGGATCTTTTATTTGTGTCTCAATCAATGATATATTGCTTCCTTTATCGAAAATTTTCTGAGCTCTGCTTAAATCCATAAATACCAATGATTCGTTTACCACTTCATTTTGAAGGTCAAAAATTCCGCCTACTAGCATTTGAACCGTCTCTCCATTTGGGATTAATATGTTCATAAACCCTCCTTCAGAGATGCCAAGGTTCTCAGCGAGAGTTGTTCCGATTAAAATTGTATTGCCCGATAGCGCAGGGTTTCCCGAAACTATATTGGAAGATATCGCATAGATTTTGTCAGCATTTTCAAACTGAATCCCCTTTATTTGAACGGACTTATTCTTCCCGCTACTCCTGACCAATCCAGTCCCCTGAACAGTTGGCGAAATCGCTGTTAAATTGTTGTCTTTTTTTAATTCATCAATCACAACCGACCAGTTGCTGATTCCTTTTTCTAACGACGAATAGTTTCCTCTTAATAGTGTCTGATAGGTTGATTGCTCTGTTAAGGCAAGGGTTGTATCATCTTCTTTACTGCTGATCGTTATGTGGGAACTGTTCCCAATGGTTCGTTCAACTAAACTCTCCTGGAGGCTGGTAATCAGTGATCCCAGAAATATTTGGACTGCAACACCTATTGCTATTCCTAAGATAATAAATATCGTTTGTGTTCTGCCGCTTTTAAGGAATCTTAATGCTATCTTCAATTCATATATCAAGCAGGCTCAACTCCTTTTTTTAACGTAACGGATGCACCATCCGTTATCAAATCAGTCGGAAGTATAACAATATCCCCATCTACAAGACCTTTCCTAACAATGACATTTGAAGAAGGACCTCTTTCGATAACAACTTCCGTTTTGTTTGCCTTCCCATTTTTATAAACAAATACGAAATCTTCACCCCCGATTAAATATTGATCTGGAATGACAATTGCTTTTGTTTGTTCTGTTAATGATATTTTCAGATTTACTGTTAAATCTGATGCATTAAACTCAATATCGGACAGCAATTTTATGATAATCTGAAAAGTTCCTGTATTCTTATTAATTTTTGGCGTGATAATACTTATTTCACCTTTTAACGGATCAGCCTGTTGTTGCCCTTCAATAGTAATGTCAACTTTCATCCCTTTCGTGACATATAAAAAATACTTTTCATCCAATTCGGCTATCACGGTATAGCTTTTAGCCTGCCCTATATCTAAAAGAACATCTCCCGGTTTCACAATATCATTCACCTGTGCATAGGACCCTAATATGATTGAATCCCAATTTGTCTTTATTTTATATTTAGACTCGTCCACTACAGCGCTTTCATAAACAGATTTTGCATTTTCCAGTTTATAATACAGAGAATCTCTTTTAGACCCACCTGGCCCCATGGCCTGCATTTTAAGATTGGCGGCAGATAATTGGTTTAATGCAGTCTGATAGGTTAACTGGTAATCATCTAAGCTGTTTTTTGAAATGGCGCCTTCATTATATAAAATCTGTGCATCTTTATAAGCCTTTTCTGCCTGTTGTTTGATAAGCGATGCCTTGTTAAAATCTTCTTTTGCCAGTACGTAATCATATTCTATTAAAGAATTATATTGTTCTTTTACATCTAAATAGGTGGTATTTTTCTGTTCTGTCTGAAATCCCTGTTCCGAATTATAGATAGATATTATTAGCTCGCCAGCTGACACTGTTTCACCCTCTTTGGCCCCAATATAATCAATCTCCCCATTCACCTGGGAGACGATTTGTGTTTGATTTTCCATACCAAGCTGCCCAACGGCGACTATTTTTTCAGCATAATTCTGTTCTTTGACTTTTATATATTCTGATTCGCTTTTACCGCCAGAAAACATAAAAAAAGAAATAATCAGCAGGAATCCAATTATCCCTAATAAAGCTATTTTTTTCTTCGTCCACTTTATATTTTTAATGATAAGAAATCGATTCCCTACTTTTTGCTTTATACTATTTAACCCCATAAAAGACCTCCTACAATCAAACACAAATTATAATTATTGTTTTTACCGTTCCATATTTATGTTTAAAATATACCCCTTAAACAGGTTCATTAATCACAGTAAAAATTTATTTACTAGCATTTATTTTCAAAAACATCTAAGTATGTTTTATCTGATAATTTAATAAGTAGGGCAGGGATGAAAATCCTACCCTACAACGATCTTTCATTAGAACGATATCCTTAGAAGTAAGGAATATTTATCTCAATACCTGTATATTGCGGCGATGCCTGTTGTACTAGGCATTATTTCTTTTGGTAATACAACAACCTTGCCTTTCTTTTTCATGACAAATTCAGCCAGATCATCCAATACATCATCTGTGTCTGGTTTTTCTAGGTCGCCTAGACGAACCGTCCCCGTTTGTAGATCAACTTTACCGGGAATTATTTTTTCTGCTTCGAGGAAAAGGGTTTCAACCCTGTTTTCTACGGCAGCTAAGGCGACTTTTAACAGGTCATCTGAACCCAAATCATTGGCTTTCGCATTACTATATTTTTCAGCTAAACTCTTATTTTTTGCCGAATAAATAGGTTCAACCAATTCCCAAACCTTAACTTTCAGTTCATCCATGGTGAATGCATTATAGGCCCCTTTAATTCCTTCCTTCATCAGGTAAGGATTATTTGTTATTTTCATAAATTCACTGTGATGCTCTTTTAACGAAACTAAGACAAGTGGCAATTTAGAAGTTTTCGAATGATTCTCCAGAACATATTTGTCTACATATCGGAAAAACTTCTCCAAATCTTTTTCCAACTCATTATCCTTTGTCCCATATCCAAAGGGAACAGCACCAGCCCCCGTCCCGGCGAATTTGCTATGATTCGTTGAAGGTTCTGTATGCTGATTTCCTAAAACCTCTTCAAGGGTTGTTGGCACACCCTGCATTATTTTTATTTTTTTAATGCCATATTTATTCCCTTCATAAAGATTGAATTCCGTACCGCTTAATCCCAGCAACTGATATTTTTCAACGGATTGAAATATCTTAAGAAGAGGCTTGATATGAAGCGAATCTGCTACGATTGCCAGATTCTCTACAGTTTCATCTAATCTGTATATGATGCATTTATTCAGGTTTGCAAGAACAGCCATTCCTTCCAGCGAATAATTCCAAATATTCTTGTCCTCTTCTATCTGCTGAAACATTTCCATAATAGAACTAATATCTTTTTTAGAATACTTTTGTTTTAAGGAAGCTTCAACATCTCTTATCAAGTTTTTAAAAAGTGTAACATCCTGTTTATTTCCCTTTGAATCCCTATGAGTCGATTGATAAAGAGATACAAATGGTCCTTCTTCTTCAAAAATCATCGCATTTGGGAATTCATTTACAATTTCATATTTCATATTATTTCTTTATCCTTTCTATCTTATTTCATATCGGTCCTTACTAAATTTTTCGATGCTATTCCATATTTACTTCTTCTCCGCTGGTGTTTTATTTATGTTAGAAGCTTGTGAATTGGTTTTTTCCGCTGTTTTTTTCTGTTTTTTTTGTTTTTTTGGATTTTTATCTCCCATAATCTTTCCTCCTCTTTTGAAACAAGGCCACCTTAATTAAAAAGTGGCCTTGTTTGATCCTATACATGATGCTTTTGCCACTCTTCACCGATGAGTGATATTATTTCTATTATACCCCGTTTGGGGTGGAAAGTAAACGGTCGGTTACAAACAAATGGCACCTTTATTTGTTAATAAAGGTGCCATCAGTTCACAGTTTATAATTTATTTTAATACCCCTTCAGTGTTAATTCATTATTCTTCTGTATCTATTTCTTCATTATCTGTTTCAATTGCTTCAGGTGAAGTACGGTTCTGTATTGCATTCTGATTTCTTACTTTTTCCATTACTTTCGAATCTGTATCTTCATCCATATCTAAATCTGTATCATCATTGGCCTTGACTTTCCCCTTATCATTGCCATTGTTGTTTATATTGCCATTACCATTACCGTTATTGCCATTACCGTTATTGCCATTTCCGTTAATGTCTGAATCAACATCTATTCCTTTTGGTGTCATGCCCTTTTGTTTGAATTTGTTTGCCTTGATCTGGGCCATGATGTCTTTTACAGAACCTTCAAACCAAATAGCGGCATCCGAAGTGACGGTAGTACCAGCAAGCTCTGGATCACTAGCATATAACTTTTGAACTAAATTCAATTTTCCAGGTGTTACTTTATATCCTAAATCTTTGCTTAATTGAGCTGCAGCTTCTACTCTCTTAGCACCTATTGCTGTTACAACGTCTTCTAAATCCAAATCAGTGTCGATTTCTTTGCCTGTTTCTTCTGCAACCATTGTTGCCAGTTTGTTTTTTATGGCAAGTATTAGTTTTTCTTCATTTTTTGCTGAAGTGGCGTTTACCCCAATGATGATACTGTCTTCATACCATGTACCATTTTTAAGATAATTTTTTTCCTTTAATGCTAAAATTGTGTCTTCCAATACCTGATTAATGTTTTTCCCATTCCATTCAATCGTTTGAAGAATGTCAACAGCGTCTAAGTTACTTTCTTCTGATATTACCTTGTTAAATGAATTAATTGAATAAGTTATTGAAGGATTTACATCCAAACTTACATGTGCCACTGGTGTATTATAAGCATAGGCAGTACCGCCTCCCAGCAGAATAACCAGTGATGCTGCGATTCCCCCGGCAATGTTTCGATATTTCTTACTCATCTTTTTCATTGTATTTCTCTCCATTTCTATGGTTTGACCAATTTTATAATTTTTGTTTAAAATTTCTTTTACTCTGCCGTCATCAGATAAGGCAACTGCTTTGTTTTTTCTCGTTTCAAGTATAACTGCTTTCATCGGTTTCATCTCCTTTTCATTGAAATTACATAAGGTGTCAAGCATGGATAATCACCTTTTAGTATTTCTGTGACTGCTATTATATACTTTCGATGACGTTCCAGTATTTTTCGGGGTACTCCCGTATTTTTCTCAATGTTTTTTAATGGCAGCAGACCGCTGTTTGCCATTTCACAAAAAATAAGATCATTATCTGTAATATAAATGACCACTTCTTTGCAGGATTCTTTTGTTTTTTTTGCTTTAGGGGAACAAGCCGCTAGATCAAAAAAAGAAAAGCCATATTTTTTCAAAGACTCCCCAAGCATTCCGATTTCATCAGCAATTTTTTCTTCAAAATTTTCATTTCCCGATAACTGTTCCGCATCATTCCTATCTTTGTTTATAATGATATCTGAAGGATTCATTGGAACGATATGCTCTGTTTGCTTCTCTTTTCGCAGTCCATCAATAAGCCTTCTCCTAATCACCAATTTGGCAAAACTCAGGAAACTGCCCTTATCAAATGAATAAGACTGCACCGCTTCAACAAATGCTTCCAGCGCCAGCAATTCTTCTTCACTTCCACTATTAATATGCTTTGAAAGAGTTTTACCGGCACATGCCCTGATATAAGGCATTTCCTGAAGAATAAACTGTTCCAAAATCTTTTCATCCCCTACGGCTGAAATAGCCGTTTCATCAATCAGTCTTGATCTTTTCTCGTCATCCATATACTAGAACCTCTATTTCTCTGATACTCTCTTGTTGATTCGATATATCAAAAAAGTGAGCCATTTTGACGGTTTTCTTTTATGGGTGAAATCCCATTCCTTCCAGGCCTTCCATTCAGTCTCTGGCGCAAATAAACCATTTTCATCTGCTTTACTTTTTATTACTTGAAGCATATCGATAAATCTGCTGTCTTTTACTGCTGATTCATATTCAGACAGGATCTCTGCGACATGCAAAATATCATACCAGATAAAAGGCACCTTTAATTTTCGGAAATCATCTCCCATAAAGAACATATAGGGATGGCTTTCACGGCTTTTATCCCACAAATCTAATAAGCATTCAACACCAGCCATTGCTTCTTTGTTGTTTTTATTTTCATTATAAACGGTTATCAGTTTTAACATGATTAAATTCGCATAGGGACAGGGGTCTTCTTTCCTGCCAGGGCCTCTGAATTTGCCCAGTTCTTTTGAAACAGCGCATGGCCAGCCATTCTCTCTGCTAAGTTTCTGCACATATTCGAATCCTTTTTTCACTTGCTCATTCTCTTTCATTCCCATTCGGGAAAGTGAATAAAGAAGTATAGGCGCATCACATAACGCCCAGGCACCAGTTTTTTCGCTTGTGCCCCCAAAATGAACAGGTATATTGACCGGTAGCTGGAATGGTCCTTCCATCGATGGATGTGCCATAACCTTTTCAAGAATTTTCGGTATTCCTTCATCTTCTTTTGTTAATCCAATATCAGCTAAAAATTCAAGCTTGTGATAAAGCTGTCCAGCACTTTTATGGCTGCTGATTACCACGCCTGGCCAGTCTTCCAATTCCTTTATTAATTGCTGCACAAGCGGGTGTCTGATCATTTGTTCTTTGGCTGACATTACTTGCCTGTCTTGCTCATCCAAGCCATACAAATCTTTTAAAGTCCCATATAAAGTCCACGGTTCCTCTATGTCTTTCAAAAACGCCATATTTTCCAAAATCATCACACCCTTTCAACCCTATCATATAAAAATTTCCTCTGCATAGCAATAGAAACCTTGCTTACAGAGGAAGTGAATTATAATAGGTGTTCCTGATTGATGGTGCACGCAGGACTGATTTGTGCTGCGTGCAAGCGTTATATGTGGTGTACTAGCCGAGAAGCGCTGCAATATGTTTATCAATATCTTCAGGTTTAAACGCAGGGGCAAATCTTGAAACAACGTTACCCTCTTGATCCACAAGGAATTTTGTAAAGTTCCACTTAATATCATTGCCCATTACGTTTTGAGTCAGATTGAGAAGCTTTTCTTTAACGGATAATTCCTTTTCGCTATCAAATCCACTTGGTCCTTCCTGTTTTAAAAAGGTAAACAATGGATCGGCATTTTTTCCGTTCACTTCAATTTTCGAAAAAGTTTTAAATGTTGTGCCATAAGTAAGCTGGCAAAAACTGACGATTTCTTCATCTGTTCCAGGCGCCTGCCCTAAAAACTGGTTGCATGGAAAATCTAAAATCTCAAATCCACGGTCCTTATATTTTTTATATAAAATCTCAAGCCCCTCATATTGAGGGGTGAAACCACAACCGGTTGCAGTATTCACAATAAGCAAAACTTTCCCTTTATAGGCAGAGATAGAAACTTCCTCTTTTTCGATGGTTTTAACCTTAAAATCGTAAATATTCATTATACATCCTCCATTAAATCACAATATCTAATATAAGTGTATGTATACCCTTTTAACTTCCGTTGTAAGCAAATTTGATCAAATTGGTTTTATTCAACATTTTTCTTTCGCTTGCTACGTCTTTTAGAGATTTTATCTGATAAATACCCTGCAGCGCAGGAACCAGCATAAATTACCAAATAAATGGTAGCAGTTGGATTCATATACATATAAATAATACCGATTACACAGGCAAAGGATAAAATTAATTGGAAAATATTGCATTTTCCTAAAGAATATGCCCTTCCTTGAAAGAAAAAAATAATAGGATAAGCAATAAACAAAAGCATTACAAAAAAACCTTTTTTATAATCTGTTCCAAATAGGTTGCTAAAAGCCAAAAGTGCCAGTAGCAGTATGGTAAGTGCTGGCCAAACCAGAACAAAAATATTTTTAAGTTTTCTCATATTTTTCATCTCCTTTTTGCTACTAATTTATTTAACCAGTTCCCCAGGTGGGTTCCCTGTTCGTAATGGCAATTTTTCTTTTCCAGTCAATATTGCCTCAAAACAAATGGTCGAAACAATCATCCCTGCCGATTCAAGACTCTTTCTCGATAAAGTATTGTAATACCAGCAGCCTGCGACCGGCTTTAAATTTTCCTTGGTTGCCTGTTTTTTAAGATTTACAAGAATTTTTTTTGCGACACCTTTTTTTCTAAACGAAGCGTTTGTATACATGCCAATAGATACAGTCCCTTTGAACAGTTGGCTTCTTTCCATAATACCACCACCCATTATTTCTTCCTGCTCCATTAACACAAAAATAATCCCTGCATCAATACGGTCCTCCAAACAACTGAACCCTGCCCCCGGTTCATCGAAAAAATCGCCTGACATTTCTTTGATTTTTTCACAATCTCCCTGCGTCGCAACCCTGAAGATTTCTCCATCTTCCAGTAGATCTTTTTGATCATCACTGCCCAAATCAGTAAATCCACACGCCAATTTTTTCTTTTCATAATCCCATTCTGCTATCAATGCAGAAAGAAAGGAATCCTGCGTCAAAACAAATACTGATTTTATCTTTTTTCTCTCAATGATCTCTTCCAGAAGGGAAGGTGCATAGGGGAAAAATTCTTTTCTCACATAAAAATAGAAAATACTGTTGTCTTTTATAGCTGTATACCCAACCTTTATATGATTTAATATAATCATATATTTTTCCGTTTCAACAAGTCTTTCCTCCGGCCAGGAATCCATATGATAGAGAAACACCTTTAAGTGCTCTTGGATGAAAACATTCACATCTTCGTTATCGCATTTTTCTATTTTAATCAGATTATTAGAATGATTGCCCATGGTTTTTATGCCTCCTTTTTAATCCATTCAATACAGGGGTCTCTATTCTCCAGGTAATCTATGATGCTTACACTGAAATTTATTTCCGGATAAAATGAATCCTGTACATTTCCTTCTATTAAATAATAATACTCGGTAGAATAACGTACTGAAAGCCCTGATTCCCTAAGTTTGAAATAATTCACTTCCCCGTAGCAATTAGGTTTACCCCCTGTTGCTTCTCCTATAAATATTGCTTTTGTTTTGAATTTGAGCAAATATACATTCAAGAGTGCTGAAGAGAACGTATCTCTACCAACAACAACAAATATTTTAAAAGCTTGATTTGAATTTTCATTTCTCTCTCTTTGAAACTCAGATAGCCATTCAATAAAAGGTCTGAACAGTTCTGAATCCCCCCCATTATTGTTGCGATAGTCCAAAACAATATTTTTGATTTTTAAATCCTTTTCAAGATTTTCCTCTAAATTCCCGATGAAATTTTCTACTGAAAGGGTTTCCATCTCTTTGCATTTTTTGTAATTCACATAAAGAATGGATTCTTTCTCGATTTGTTCTTCCCAGTAATATAAATCTAGGTTTTTTCGAAAAAGCGGCAGCTTCTCAGCCTGATCGCCACTGGTTTCTTGCCTTTTATTTTCTTTATGTGCCTCCATTTTCCAGTCCTTATATTTCATGGATGGCATTACCAGACTACTTTGTTTACCATCCAGACTTTCAATCCTAAGTTGAACTTTTTCCACACTGCTGGCAATCCCTAAACCATATAAAATATCAGTACAAACCAGCAGTTCAGGGAGCTGTGATTTGACAAACTGCATATTCTCATGAGAAATCATCTCAGTGAATTTTTCTATCACCTCTGTCATTGGCACTCCGTCGATTTCAATGATTTTATGATGCAATGCTGTCTCAAATTCTGGCATCGTACCAATTATATAAATACCTTCCTCAAACCAGAAAATTTCTATTGGCAGCATATTATTTTTTGGCAGTTCTAGCGCTGTATGGGCATCTCCAGCCAAAGCAATTAATTTAGAAATTTCAACAACAATAGTATACACATTCATATTCTTTTTATTCTGTATTAATTTTTCAACCTTATCATAAAATTCTTCTTTTGAAATGTCATGGAAAAAATTATTGTGAAGCTTTGGAAGATCTTCTGCCAGCTGGTTTATATCTGACTGCCAATTCATATTATTTACCCCTAGTCTTATTTTGATCTTTGCTAGCAGCATAAAACTTATGTCCTCCGGAAAGGTTATAAACGTTTTTAAACCCGCGAGCAAGCAGAATATTTTGTGCGGCATTGCCCGTAGTGCCCTTATTACAGTATGCTATGGTCATTTTTTTAGGGTCGAGGGCCTCTATTTTTTCTCTCAAATCTTCATGGGATAATTGAATGGCGTCATCAACATGGCCTTTTTTCAAATAATCATCCTGGCTCCTAGCATCAATAATCTGTTTTTCCTCTGTAGTATTTCTAAGTTCCTCTGCTGTGATTAGTTTTCTTTCATGGCTGATGGCATTATCAAGAATCATCCCGGTGTAATGAACAGGATCTTTTGTTGTTGAAAATGGTGGCGCATAGGCCAAATCAATATGAAACAGCTCATCAACGGTCGCCTTATAGGTAATAAGTGTGGCAAAAACGTCTATTCTTTTATCAACCCCGTTCATTCCAATAATCTGAACACCCAGCAATCGTTTAGTTTTTCTATCTGCAATGGCTTTAATCACCATTTCTTCTCCATGAAAATAGCTGGGCTTGTCCAGTTTAATATTATGACTTATTTCAATATCGTACCCTTCCATTTTGGAATCTTTTTCAGAAAGTCCTGTACTAGCCACTGTCAAATCGAATAATTTAAAAATTCCTGTTCCCAGATTTCCTTTATAGGTTAAATCTCCTCCGGTAAGGGAATCTCCAGCGATTCTTCCTGTTTTATTCGCTGTTGATCCAAGCGGTCTGTATACAGGTTTTCCAGTTATAATAGAAAATGTCTCAATACAATCACCGCAAGCATATATATTTTCAATGTTTGTCTGCATTCTTTCATTCACTTTGATACCACCGGTAATACCTAAGGTTATTCCCGCGCTTAAAGCAAGCGCCGTATTTGGGCGCACCCCAGTCGACATGATTACCATATCAGCCTCGAGCTTTTGTCCGTCACTCAGCAATACAGTGGTTTCATCTATTATCTGAATACTCCTTGACTTGAGTATCGAAACGCCTCTTTTGAGTAAATCATTTTCAAGAAATGTCGCCATATCCAGATCTAGATTAGGTGTAATTTTGTCAGCAACTTCAACTACAGTGACATTGATATTCAAGCCTGCTAAATTCTCAAGCATTTCAAAACCGATAAATCCGGTTCCTGCAATAACAGCTATCTTCGGTCGCCTAATCTGTATAAATTCTCTGATGGCTATGGCATTTTGCACATTTCGCAGAAAGAATACATGGGACCTAGCAAGGCCTTCCACTGGTGGAATAAATGGCGATGCTCCCGTTGCAATGACCAGCTTATCATAATAATCCTGGAAGACTCTGCCCGTTGCCATTTCCTTCACTATTAACATATTACTCTCAGCGTTTATTTCCATTACCTCATACTCAGTTTTTACATCTATATCATATTTTTTCTTAAAAAAAGAAGCGTCTCTGGGCGTCAGTTCAGAGATATCTTCAACTTCTCCCCCAATATAATAAGGTAGGCCGCACCCTGAGTAGGATATGTCCTGGTCCTTTTCATAAATAATTATTTCTGCAAAATCATCATTTCTCCTGGCCTTAGCGGCAGCAGAGGTACCCGCAGCAACAGCTCCTATAACAATGATCCTCATAGTAACCTCTCCTCTATTCGCTTTGGTGCCACACTTTTATAAGCAGGTCTTATTATTTTGCCCTGATTAACCAGTTCTTCTATCCTATGAGCGCTCCATCCGACTATTCGCGAGACGGCAAATATTGGGGTGTACAATTCCATTGGTATATCCAGCATTTTATAAACAAGGCCCGAATAAAAGTCTACATTTGTGCTAACCCCTTTGTATATTTTACTGGCTTCCCCAATAACTCTAGGGCCTATTTTTTCAACTTTTTCATATAGCAGAAACTCAGCCTCACAACCTTTTTCCTTTGCCAGCATTTCGGCAGAATTCTTTAAAATCACTGCGCGTGGATCAGAAATCGAATAAACTGCATGTCCAAATCCATAAATTAAACCCGTTTTGTCAAATGCCTCTTTTCGTAATACAGATCTCAAATAATTTGCGATCTCTTCCTCATCCTCCCAGTTTTTTACCTTTTCTTTCAACTCATCAAACATCATAACAACTTTATTATTAGCACCACCATGTCGTGGGCCTTTTAATGAGCCAAGAGCAGCGGCGATAACAGAATAAGTATCTGTTGCAGAAGAAGTGGCCACATGAGTAATAAAGGATGAGTTGTTACCACCACCATGCTCCGCATGAAGAACAAGAGCTAAATCAAGAAGTTTAGCCTCGAGTTTGGTATATTGGCTGTCAGGCCTAAGCATATGCAGAAAATTTTCTGCTGTACTAAGTCCAGGTAATGGTTTATGTATGGATAAACTTTCACGACAATGGTAATGCATAAATGACTGGTACCCATAAACGGCAAGCATTGGAAAGCAGGCAATAAGCTGTAAACTTTGCCTTAACACGTTTTCGATTGAAATATCATCTGCATCTTCATCCATACTATATAAAACTAAAACTGACCTGGCAAGCATATTAATCATGTCCTTACTTGGCGCCGTCATTATATTTTCTTTGACGAAAGTATCCGGCAATGTCCTATAGTCTGAAAGTAGTTGGTTAAATTCCACCAATTCCTTTTCATTGGGTCTCTCTCCAAAAAGCAGTAAGTAAATGGTCTCTTCAAAGCCAAACCGATCCCCTTTCGTAAATCTCTCAACGATATCCTCAATTTCATATCCTCTGTAGCTAAGTTTGCCTCGAATGGAGACTCTTTCCCCATTGATATATTCATGGCCGACTGTATCTCCAATTTTAGTTAAACCTGCCAATACACCTACACCATTGATATCACGCAATCCCTTTTTTACATCATATAAGGTATAAAGATCTGGTTCAATCAAACTACTCTTAATCGAATTCTCTGTCAGTTTTTTTAGCAAATTTGCTTCATCACTGTCTTTTATAATTATATTATCCATTTAAATTCTCCTCATTAAAAAGAAAACACCACAGAAAAAATTCTGCGGCAAATTGTATTTTGGGTTCACCAATAATTAAGTATAAAGCAATACTTAATCATACTCTTCCACCGCTTGCGAGATTAGCTGACGGATTCGGATTGAAAAGTTAATCCTACACAAATTTGTGATTCACCCCAAGAAATGGTTCTCCCGCTCCATAACTGGATTCAACGTAATAATATATTAACACAAATAAACCCCGTGAGCAAGCCCATTATAAGCATCCGACATTGGGCTTCAAGCCCAATGTCGGATGCTTATAATGGGCTTGGTTTTTGCAAAACCCTTGCAATCACTCACAAAAAATATAGTTGTCCACAGTGCCTGTGGACAACTATATTCTACTAAATTGCTCGTTAAATGCTTCTTTATTTATATGTTTGTTTTTTATTCAATACTTTATCTAATTATTTAATTTGGCATTTCTCCAAGTTCTAAATTGATTGTTTCCCTATTGTTATTTCCCTTCCTGATTATTTCAAGCTTGATCGTATCTCCTGATTTATATTTATAAAGATCATTGATCAGCTGGGTCATTGTCTCTATTTCCTTCTTTTCGATGGCAACGATAATATCACCTTCCTTGATTCCTGCTTTCGCAGCCGGCGATTCTATGAAAATCTGATTAATATATACTCCTTTTTCTGCTCCCAGTTTTACCTCTGGGTACATCTGCTGATATTCCGCCACGCTACTCCCCTTGATGCCAATATATGCTCTATGAAATTCACCATTTGTTTCAATAGCCTCAATAATTGGTTTAGCTGTATTGATTGGAATAGCAAAACCAAGTCCCTCAGCACTCTGTGCTTTTGCAGAATTAATGCCAATCACATTCCCTTCACTGTTTAAAAGAGGTCCGCCACTGTTTCCTGAATTGATGGAAGCGTCCGTCTGAATTAAATTATCCATGGTTGTCTGAGATTGTCCATTTGCAATCGTTATAGATCTATTTAAACCACTAATTACTCCCTGCGTCACGCTACTTTCGAAAGACATGCCTAATGGGTTCCCTATAGCTACCGCAAAAGAGCCAACCTTAACTTCATTAGAATCACCAAGCGTTGCAGCAGTAAGTTTGTCTGCGGTTATTTTAACGATAGCAAGATCAATACTTTTATCACTCCATAAAACTGTTCCTTTCACCTCTCTGCCATCAGCAAGTTTAATTTTAAGAGTATCTGCAGAACCGCCTTCCACAACATGCGAATTTGTAAGAATATAACCCTTCTTGTCGACAATGATGCCAGTTCCAACGCCTGATACTTCACCATCTTGGTTTCCAAAAATACTTTGATAGGTAACCTTCGTTGTGGTGCTGATCCCTACTACAGAAGGAATCACTTTTTCTGCAACTGCCTCTGCTGAACTAACATTATCATTTGGCGTAATAGTAATTTTATTGTACCCCATGGTTTGATTTGCAAAATAAAGTGCTGCCATTCCGCCACCGAAACCAGCTCCGGCAGCCAAAAGTACAATCAAAAATATTGCAACAATTTTTTTGGTGATATTATTTTTTCTATTATTTAAATTTATATTTTCTTTTTCAAACACTATTGGATCCTCATCCTTTACATCATCTTTTATATCTTCTTTTGCATCATCTCGTACATCATCTTTTATATCTTCCATTTTAATACCCTCCTACTAATTAATTTTGCTTTATTTTCTCATTTAAATGTGTTGATTTTATGATGATTTTGCGCTTAATACAAAATATTTTTCATAATTCCATTAAAATTAATATCATTTACTATTTTTATATGGTTTTTGGGAATATATATACGGACATTCCCATTTATTAGCCAGCGCTCAATTGAGTTTAACACTTTTAGATGTTACAATAATTTTATAAACCACCCTTAGACATAAATTTAAAGAATGGAAGGTAATTATGATGAATGAGTATTTCGAAACACCTGTAAAGGATTTCAAAATTAGATTTGCTGAAGTCGAGGATATACCGTTGATTCTTGAGTTCATAAAAAATTTGGCTGATTATGAACATATGCTAAACGAAGTAGTTGCTACAGAAGAAATATTAAAAGTATCTTTATTTGATAAAAAGCAGGCTGAAGTGATTATTGGTGAATACAAAGGGGAACCGGTAGGTTTTGCCTTGTTCTTCCACAATTTTTCAACTTTTCTTGGCAAAGCGAACCTTTATCTAGAAGATTTATTCGTAAAGCCAGAAATGCGTGGAAAAGGGTTCGGTAAAATATTATTATCATTTCTAGGGAAAATTGCTGTGGACAGAGGATGCGGTCGTCTAGATTGGTGGTGCCTAGACTGGAATACTTCCTCCATAGACTTCTACAAGGAAATGGGCGCTGTCCCTATGAGCGACTGGACTGTTTATCGTGTTGAAGGCGAGCAGCTCAACAAATTATCAAGCCCATTATAAGCATCCGACATTGGGTTTGTGAAATAAATAACCCTTGCGATTGCTAGGTTTATTTAAATTTCACCTGTGGATAAGTTTTGGTGCAAATAGAAATAGCATGCTAAAATGTGATACATTTTAGCATGCTATTATTTGTCGTTGAAATTCAAGGTATTGAGTGGCTTATCCACTGTTCTCTTGTGGATAACTTTTTTTCAGAATGGCTGATTGCAATGGTTCCTTAAAAACCAAGCCCAATGTCGGATGCTTATAATGGGCTTACTTCCAACAACTGCCATCCCTTATTTTTATCAAGAACTCGTTTGATATCCCATTCTTTTGTGAATAAGGCTACCGGCCTGTTATATCGGTCTTCTACAAGAATAGATGAATCTGTGTATCCCAACATATCTCTTGTCACTTTTTCTGCGACAATCCATCTTGCAATGGTATATGGAAGGCGTCGAATAATGATTTCAACCCCATATTCTTTTTTCATTCTATATTCCAATACCTCCAACTGCATGACGCCAACAACGCCAATCGTTAAGGTTTCAACCCCTATACTTGGCTGTTTGAACACTTGAATAGCGCCTTCTTCAGAAATCTGGTTAATCCCTTTCAGGAACTGCTTTCTTTTTAGCGCGTTCTTTGTCATAACAGTTGCAAAATGCTCTGCTGGGAATATGGGAATTGGATCAAATCTAAAAGACTTTTTCCCTCCGCATAATGTATCTCCAATATTAAAGATTCCAGGGTCAAATACCCCGATAATATCTCCAGCATATGCTTCTTCAACCTGAGTTCTTTCTTGTGCAAAGAACTGCTGTGGCTGTGATAACCTGATATTTTTGCCTGTTCTTTCATGAATAACCTGTATCCCTTTTTCAAATTTACCAGAACAAATTTTAATAAAAGCAATCCTGTCTCGATGTGCAGCGTCCATATTCGCTTGAATTTTGAAAACAAAGCCAGAAAAGTCTTCAATGTCGGGTATGATATCTCCTTCCGTGCTGTTTTTCACACCTGGAGATGGTGCCAAATTAATCAATTCTTCCAAGAAAGGCTTCACACCGAAATTTGTCATAGCACTACCAAAATACATCGGCGTTAACTCTCCCTTTTGTACCTTTTCCATGTCAAACGAATCTCCTGCAATATCTAGCAATTCAATATCGTCCTGAAGTTTCTTATGTAATGCGTGGCCCAATTCCTTTTCAAATTCTGCTTCACCTGTAATCGAAATGCTGGTGGCATCACTTTTTTTCCCATGCGCCCCGGGTTTATATAATTCAACCTGTTCTTTCTCTCTGTTATATACTCCTTGAAAGTCATGGCCTGTTCCAATCGGCCAGTTCATTGGACAGGATCTGATTCCTAAAACATCTTCAATTTCCTGCATCAGTTCAAATGGATCTTTACAATTTCTGTCCATTTTATTAACAAAAGTGAAAATTGGAATTCCACGCATTCTACAGACATGAAAAAGTTTGATTGTCTGTTCTTCAACACCCTTGGCGCCATCTATAAGCATGACGGCACTATCTGCGGCAGTAAGGGTTCTATAGGTATCTTCACTGAAATCCTGATGTCCCGGTGTATCCAAAATATTGATCCTAAATCCATTATAATCAAAGTTCATTACACTGGAAGTTACAGAGATGCCTCTCTCTTTTTCAATATCCATCCAGTCAGAAACAGCATGCTTACTTGCTTTTCTTCCTTTTACCGCACCCGCCAGTCTAATAGCCCCTCCATATAGAAGCAGCTTTTCCGTCAACGTTGTTTTCCCGGCATCGGGATGTGAAATAATTGCGAAGGTTTTCCTTCTATTCACTTCATTCGTTCTTTCATTTTTAATCATAATATAATAGTCATCCTTTTATTCAGAATTCAGTAATAAATAAAAAAGCCTTATTTACCCAAATGTAAGTGTTTACAAACCCAAACACTTCATCAGACAAATAGGCTTTATAACAATTCATTATAACAAATATTTTACCATTTGAAAAGACCCTTCCCATTGACTAGGATTTTTTTCCTTTTCCTCTTGTTTTATAATCTTCATCAATTTGGGCTTTCCATTCTTCCCCAACACAATTGTTCATTCTTAATTCGCTGACGACAGAATTTATCGCTTCATAGTTAAGTCTTGTTCCTTTTTTATCAGGATGATAATTTGCTGCCCGATCACTTGAAATGCCAATATCTGATGCCGCAGAAACCGCATCAATATTAGCCCCAAGGAAAACAAACTCCCACCCGTATTTTTCCTTTTCATGCTGAATCATTGTTTTTATCTTTTCAAAACTATACTCTCTGCTGGCATTTTCCATTCCATCAGTAATGATT
>JBBRXC010000002.1:0-45435 GCA_038248745.1 Peptostreptococcales bacterium
ACACATCAGGAGTAGAAGAAGTAAAATATATTTTTGTTGATGTCTCAGGTGCTGTAAATCATCCAAAGGTCTTGAAAGTAGAAGAAGATACAAGAGTCTATCTGGCAATTGAAATGGCGGGTGGGTTACAGCCAAATGCAGACATATCAGGTATCAATATGGCCGCGAAATTAAAAGATGAAAACAAAATATATATACCAAAAATGGGTGAAAAGCTTATATCTACAGCTGGAAATAATTTAAAGCAACTTTCAGGCGTTGAAAATAATGACAAAATAAACATTAATACGGCAGACAGCCAGCAGCTTCAGGAATTATCAGGTATTGGCCCCTCAACCGCCGAAAAAATAATCCAATATAGAGAAGACCATGGCAGTTATCTGTTCATTGAGGATATTAAAAATGTGAGCGGGATAGGGGATAAAATTTTTGCTAAATTTAGGGATAAAATATGTATATAATACATATTAGTTTATCGTTTTTTGTCGAAATTTGTAAATTATTATATTAAAATAATTCGAAACATTTCTTGCTAATAATTTCAAAAACTTTAAAATTAAACTATATGAATAAAGGAGGGAAATGTCATGAATGGGATTACAGTAGGTATAGCTGACGACAACAAGGATTTCTGCGAAATACTTAAAGATTATTTTGATACACAAGAAAAAATTAACATTTCTTTTATTGTGCATGATGGAATGAGTGCTGTCGAAGCGGTAATGAAGAACCAACCGGATATTCTGATCCTCGACATGGTCATGCCTCATCTGGATGGCTTGGGGGTATTAGAAAATATCAATGATATGGAACTTCTAAAATATCCTAAGGTTATCGTGCTTTCTGCTGTCGGTCAGGAAGGGGTTACTCAAAAAGCAATTAATTTGGGCGCGGATTATTATATTGTTAAACCTTTTAATTTAACCACTTTAACCAAAAGAATCAATCAGCTTGCAGGCGCTGAACCTGACGAAAATAAAATGAATTTTGCTAGAACAATAGTAAATAATTCTAATAAAGGCAAACAAGGAGATCTTGAAATAGAAATCACAAACATTATTCATGAAATTGGGGTGCCTGCACACATAAAGGGCTACCAGTATCTTCGAGATGCCATTACCTTGGTAGTCGGCGATATGGATCTTTTAAGTGCGGTAACAAAAGAACTGTATCCTGCAATAGCAAAGATCAACAACACCACCTCAAGCAGAGTGGAACGTGCCATACGTCATGCCATTGAGGTTGCCTGGAGCAGAGGGAAAACTGATACTGTAAGTAGTATCTTCGGCAATGGAGATAATGACATCAGTAAGCCGACAAACAGCGAATTTATAGCGGTTATTGCAGATAAATTACGACTTGAAAGAAAGGGCTTGTAAGGCTTGAAGTTACAACGATTTTAATTTTAAAAACCAATAAAGGTTTCCAAATTATCTAAAATAAATCCACTGCCAAACCTATAAACTGCTTTAGTATAAGACAATAAACTCTTTTTATTTATTGGGTTAAATGAGAGGAGTTTTTTATTGTGCAAAGATACTTAAATATTACACAATACCACCATTAAAAATAGATTGATATAAAAGTAAAAATCTCATATACTGAAAACAATAGAAAGTTCAGATTAAGTAAGTCTCAAATTGGAGGTAGTTCCTTGAGCGAATACAATAAGTTAGAACAAAATAAAATAAGGGGGTTATCCCTTAATGACAAAAAATTATATAATTATGAAAAAACAAAAGAAGGGTTACATCAACTGCGATTTATATTTATTTGTTTTTCTGTTTTGTATGGTCTTTTTGGGTATTTGGATTATTTAACCATTGATAAGCATATTGGTCAGTTCTATATAATCCGTTTTGCCATTGTAATTCCAATTTTTATCCTGTATTTCATTATTACTTTTTATCCAATAATTTTTAGAATATCCCAATATTTTCTTACACTTTGTATTATTGTTGGAGGAATTGGGATTGATTATATGCTGATCATGTATCCTAATAATTTCAGTTATTACGGTGGCTTGTTAATGGTTATTTTTTCAAGCTATTTTTTATTAAGGTTGAACAATGAGTTCCCATTAATTGGTAATGCTATTATTTTGCTATTTTACATTATTGGATATATTATGATTAACAAAACACTTACTTTTGACATATATTTAGTCATCTCATTTTTTATTGGCGCCAATATAATTGGTGGTGTTGGTAATTATCAAATGGAAAGCATGCGGCAGTTGAAATACATCCAAGAAAAAGAAATTAAAATTATAAACAGACAATTAGAAGAACGTGTTATCACCCAACATAATAAGCTGGTTAAAATCGAAAAAGCTTTTGAGTCAACCAGTGATGCTATTATAATTTTTGACCCTTCTGGAGAGCTTATTAATTATAATAGAGCCTTTTTAGAAATTATTGATTCTACAAAAGTTAATGAACGGGTACGTTATGACCAGCTGGATGATGTTATAAGATTTGTTTTGAATGGATCTGCTTGGAGTGGCGAGAGAACAATAATATCAGCTATTGGTTGTGAAAAGACATTGCTAATTCAGGCTGACTCTGTATATGATAGTGGCAAAATCATTGGAGCAGTAGCAACTTGTAAGGATATAACAAAAAGAAAAGTTATAGAAAAAAGGATTAAATATATTGGATATCATGATCATTTGACAGGTCTTTTTAATCGATATGCTTTTGAAGTAGAATCACAAAAATTAGACGTTATAAATCAATTGCCATTGAGCATTATTATGGCAGACCTTAATGGATTAAAATTACTAAATGATACCTATGGCCATTCTATTGGTGATAAATTTCTCCAATCTGCAGCTGAAGTATTAAAAAGCGTATGTCGTGAAGGAGATTTGGTTGTCCGGTGGGGTGGCGATGAATTTGTAATTATGCTGCCACAGACCACTTTCGCTCAAGCAAATTCAATTGCAAATCGAATTACAGAAGAATGTCTATTGGTTCTAACAGAAAATATTCCGCTATCCATTGCTTTGGGAGTGGCTTCCAAAGAGCATATTGAAGAAAATCTTTCTGAAATAATGAGGCAAGCTGAAGATAAAATGTACAGACAGAAACTTACGGAAAGTCATAGTGCAAAAGGTTTAATTTTAAACGCACTAAATAAAGCCATGCAAATAAAAAGTTATGAAACAGATGAACATTCGGAAAATATGCAAGAGGTGGCTATGTCATTGGCCGTACGCCTCGGTTTGTCACCTGAAGATTTGTCTAAGTTAAAATTAGTAATAAAGCTACATGATATTGGGAAAATCAATATTCCAGTCGAGATTCTTGCAAAAGATGGCCCTTTGAACGATAAAGAGTGGGTTGCTATTAAAAAGCATTGCGAAACAGGGTATAGAATTGCACTAGCAACTGAAGAGTTTGCCCACGTTGCCCAAGAAATACTCTCCCATCATGAAAAATGGGATGGCACTGGTTACCCTCGCAACTTGAAAAGAGAAGAAATTCCTTATCTTGCTCGAATAGCAAGTATTGTAGACGCTTACGAGGTTATGCTGAATGGTAGGCCATATAAAAAACCAATGGCACCTCAAGAAATTATCGGCGAATTAAAACGCTGCGCAGGTTCACAGTTTGACCCTAATCTTATCGAATTATTTATTAAAGTGATATCTGAATGAGGGTTTGTAAATTTGGCTTGAGATTGCAGTGAATTTTTAGTATAATATTTCTAACAGGTTTGTTAGAAAGGTAATAAAGAATATGTTGAATAAAGAGAAAATGGAAAGAATTAATGTTCTTGCTAGAAAAAGCAAGTGCGAAGGCTTAACTGAAGAAGAAAAAGCCGAACAAAAAATATTAAGAGAAGAGTACCTTGTGAAATTCAGAGAAAATTTTAAAGGCCATCTGGAAAACATTGAATTTGTCGAAGATATCGAAGAAAATAGCTGTAAAAACAAAAAAAATTAATCCATATAAAGAGTAGAAGCATTCTATTTGCGGAATGCTTCTTTAAATTAGCATTTTTGAATATATTATATAAAAAAACTTCCATACATAATAATTATTTTTGCTTATATTGTTTAATTATTTGGTTAAGTTGGTATAATAATTAAAGTATTTAAAGAATTCGAAACAAAAGGAGAATATATGAGACAGGTTTATTTAGACTATTCTGCAACAACACCTGTAAAGGAAGAAGTTTTAAAGGAGATGATTCCTTTTTTTCTGAAAATTTTGGGAATCCATCCAGTTTGTATACGTTAGGAGCTACTTCTAAAGAAGCCATTGAAACGGCTAGGCGTAAAGTGGCATCTTTAATTGGCGCTGATGATAAAGAAATATTTTTTACTTCCTCTGGGACGGAATCAGATGATTGGGCAATTATTGGGATTGCTGATGCTTTAAAATCAAAAGGAAATCATATCATCACAACCGGAATTGAACATCATGCTGTTTTACACGCTTGCGAATATCTTGCTAAAAACGGTTATGAAATAACGTTCTTGCCGGTAGATAAAGAAGGAAGAGTAAGTAATAAAGATTTAGAAAATGCCATTACGGATAAAACCATTCTTGTTAGTATCATGCATATTAACAATGAAGTTGGAACCATACAGGATATAAAAGAATTGTGCAGAATCACAAAATCAAAAAATGTCATCTTTCATACCGATTCGGTGCAAGCATTAGGGAATGTTAAAATTAACGTGAAAGAGCTTGGCGTGGATTTAATGTCTATATCCGGGCATAAAATTTATGGGCCAAAAGGTGTTGGGGCTTTATATATAAAAAAGGGAACTAAAATTTCCAATTTTATGCATGGAGGCGGACAAGAAAACAAGAAAAGATCCGGAACTGAGAATTTGACTGGAATCGTAGGATTTGGTAAAGCGGCTGAACTGATAGAATTAAATTTAGAAAATCATATTTCCAAAATTAGTAAACTGAGAGATTATTTTATTGACCAAGTTTTTGAAAAAATTGAAAATGTTTTTCTCAACGGTAGTAGGGAATATAGACATCCAGGTAATGCAAATATTACTTTTGAATTTATTGAAGGAGAAGCGATTCTTTTGTACTTGGACTTATTAGGAATTTCTGTTTCAACTGGATCAGCATGTTCCTCTGTATCCTTAACCCCTTCACATGTTTTAACATGTCTTGGTGTACCGGTTGAGAAGATACATGGATCCGTCAGGTTCACTATTGGAGACCCTACAACAAAAGAAGATATAGATTATGTAGTAGATAAACTGATTGGCGTTGTTGCTAAACTGAGAACAATTTCTTCAGTTTCAAAAGAGAAAGGTTGGTAGTTAATAATGGCAATGTATAATGATAAAGTAATGGATCACTTCATGAATCCACATAATATTGGCGAACTTGAGAACCCGGACGGAATTGGCACTTATGGCAGCCCCGTATGCGGGGACATGATGCAGATATCTATCAGAGTGAAAGATGATGTAATTACGGAAGCTAAGTTTAAAACATTTGGCTGTGGTTCTGCCATTGCATCTTCAAGTGTTGCGACAGATATGATCATTGGCATTACCATTGATCAGGCTTTAGCGATTACAAACAAAGAAATTGTTACTGAACTTGGCGGTTTGCCAGCAGTAAAAATTCACTGCTCTGTTTTAGCAGATCATGCAATTAAAGCTGCAATTTATGATTACGCAGAAAAAAACGGGAAAGTATATGCCGGATTAGAAGGCTTTGATCCAAATGAAGATGATGATGAACACGACACATGTGATACAGAGGGTTAATGATGATGAATGTTCCTTTGGATAGAAATAAAGTTTTGTTGGGATTAAGCGGTGGTGTTGACAGCACGGCCGCTGCTTTGTTTCTGAAAAAAGAGGGACTAAAGGTAACCGGATTATTTTTTGACGTCCATGCATTAAAAGGTAAGGGAGCAGAATCGGCTGAATACACAGCCAAACAACTTGAAATAGATTTTGTATATAAAAATGTTAATCAATCATTTTCTGATATTGTGATTCATAATTTCTGCAAAGAATATACAGAAGGAAGAACACCAAACCCTTGTATAATTTGCAATCCCAGCGTGAAATTCAAAACATTGATAGAGGAAGCTAATAAAATTGGGGCATATTATGTTGCAACAGGTCACTATGCGGGTGTATATTATAATGAAAGAAATGGCTGCTATTATATAAAACAAGCCGAAAACATTAAAAAAGACCAGTCCTATATGCTTTACCGACTAGGGCAGGATATTCTTTCAAGATTATTATTGCCTTTAAATCATATTCCAGATAAAAAAGAAATTAGAAATCTTGTGAGAATTGAAGGAATAAGTAATTCAGAACAAAAAGACAGTCAAGAAATATGTTTTATTTCTAAAGAAGAAAACTACATAGACTATATAAAAGAAAAGGGGTATACATCAAAACCCGGGAAATTTATTGATAAGAATGGCGAATATTTAGGAAAACACGGTGGCCTTGTAAATTATACCATTGGCCAAAGAAAAGGATTGGGCATTACTTTTGGAAAGCCAGTTTTTGTTTCGGAGGTTAACCATAATAATAATACGGTAACCTTAGGAGAAAATGAAGATCTTTTCAAAGAAACGGTGATTTCAAAAGACAATGTTTTGGTGCTGCCAGAAGGAGTCAGCCCTGAGATTTATGACAATGCTCAGGTTACCGCTAAAATAAGGTATTCCGCCAAACCAATGGCTGCAACTTTAAATATTTTAGAAAACGGATTGATTAAAACGAATTTCGAGGAAATGCAAAGGGCTGTAACGCCAGGACAGTCCATCGTATTTTATCAGGAGAAATTGGTAATAGGAGGAGGGTTTATCGTATGACGAATATCAGTATCGTTAAAGACTTGATTAAGTATGCGCAAAGAGCGGAAAAAGAAGGCCTTTGTAAGCATAAATCAGGGAATTTCAGTATTTTAGACCGTTCAACAGGGCTTGTATACATTACCCCTTCGGGATTTTATCGATCAGATTTAACTGTGGATGATATTGTCATTTCTGATTTAAAGGGAAATGTCAGAGAAAATACTAATTATAGAAAGCCTTCAATGGAATTGTCAATGCATTTAAAGGTATATGCAAAGAGACCAGATGTAAATGCCATTGTTCACACACATTCTCCTTATGCAACAGCTTTTGCTGTAAAGGGAATAAAAATTGAACCCGTTACTTCTGAAGCCTACTTTTATGGGAAAAATATGGAAATTGTCCCATATTTCGAACATGGCACGGTAGAGTTGGCTGATGCTGTTGCAAAAGCAATCAAATATGTGGATGTGTGCCTATTAAAAAATCATGGGGTCCTTACAGTTGGCGATACCATAGAGAACGTGTTTTTAAAGGCCATATATGTTGAAAGTGTAGCAATGATCGATTATCTCTCTAGAACATTATAATAGCCCTAACGGGACAAACAGGGGCACAATAACCACAGGTCAGACATTTGTCGTGGTCAACCTCTGCCAGCCCTTTTTCAT
Organism: Peptostreptococcales bacterium; assembly: GCA_038248745.1. Classification (GTDB taxonomy): domain Bacteria; phylum Bacillota; class Clostridia; order Peptostreptococcales; family Anaerovoracaceae; genus JAENWH01. Next base: position 7,482 of record JBBRXC010000002.1, read on the forward strand.
TAATAAAAATAGCCTGATTTGGGCATTTTTTAATACATGCATAGCAAGCTTCGCAATCTCCCTGATCAATATTTATCTTTTTGTGTTTTATGTCAGGAATATAATTTTTTTCTAGCTTTCCATCCAGATAATCGAAAATATCATCCACTTCTTTTTTATTCCCAAAACCAATCATGGCTGAATATATTCCGTCAAGCCCGTAAACGTAATCAAGGGCCTCTATATAATGTTCTGTTAAATTACCTCCGCCAAACGCTTTCATGGCAAATACCCCTATCCCTTTATCAGAAGCTTTCTTTATTGCGGAAGCCATGGCTTCTTTGGTTCCTGTATGATCCCCATTTCTGATGCCCAAACTTTTAAAATTTATCAGTGGGAACAGCACGTCACATTCTCTGCAGCCGACAATTTCTTCTGCTACATCAACGTGATGGGTAGAAATACCTATGGCTTTAACGATTCCTTTTGACTTCGCTTCGTTAAGATAGGCCCAGGCACCGGATCTTTTTTCAAAATCATGATTGTGTCTGACTTCATGTAATAGAAATATGTCAATCACATCTCTATCCATCTCAATTCTAGCCTCTTCCACAGCAGATTTCATCCCGTCATAAGAATCGATCAGAGATTTAGAACAAATAATGATGTCTTTGTTGGTTCTCTGGAGAGATTTTTTAATATAAGGGTAAGTTTCGTATGCCTGGGCAGTATCAAGAAAGTTCATTCCTTTTTCTAAAGCATAACTTAACACATCAGCACCTTCATTCACTGGTAGATTTAATTGGGTATTACCTACGGTAAGAACACCAAACCCTACCACTGAAATTTCTAATCCTGTATTTCCTAATTTTATTTTATCCATCATTCCCCCTAGATTTAATATATATTTAATTTTAATATGATTTATATCTAATTCTATCATAATTTCTTTGAAATCATAGGGGAATATGTTATAATTACTAAGTTAATCATTAAATTATTTCGGGAGGAAATTATATATGGAAAAATTAGGGTTGAATCAATTAAGAGAGATGTTCGAAACGTTTTATGTCAGTAAAGGCCATTATAAAAGAGGCAGTTTTTCATTGATTCCTGAAAAGGATAAAAGTCTTCTTATCATAAATTCGGGAATGGCGCCATTAAAGGCATATTTCGCCGGGGTAGAAACACCACCTGCAAAGAGAATGACAACATGCCAAAAATGCATACGTACCGGAGATATAGAAAATGTCGGATATACATCAAGACATGGTACTTTTTTTGAGATGCTTGGCAGTTTTTCTTTTGGGGACTATTTTAAGGAGGAATCCTTAAAATGGGGATGGGAATTTATTACTGAAGTTCTAGATATGCCTGTGGATAAATTGTGGGCAACTGTATACGAAGAAGATGAAGAAGCTTATGATATCTGGAAAAATATTATTGGATTGAATCAAGATAGAATTGTTAAACTTGGCAAAGAGGATAATTTCTGGGAAATAGGAACAGGCCCATGTGGACCATGTTCAGAGATCTATTACGATAGAGGCGCTCAATATGGATGCCAGAACCCTGATTGTAAGCCAGGTTGTGATTGCGACAGATATATTGAATTTTGGAACCATGTATTTACACAATTCAGTAAAGACGATGCAGGCAATTACACTTCTCTTGCAAATCCAAATATAGACACAGGCATGGGCCTTGAGCGACTTGCTTGTATTATGCAAGGTGTGGAATCTATATTTGATATTGATACCATCAAATTAATTCTTGATGAAGTGGTTAAAAAATCAGGAGTAGCCTATCTGCAAGGCGAAGCGACGTCTGATGTTTCCATAAGGATTGTTACTGATCATATAAGGTCCGTGACGTTTATGATCAGCGATGGTATTATTCCAAGTAATGAAGGCAGGGGATACGTGCTTAGAAGACTTCTTAGAAGAGCGGCAAGACATGGGAAAATTTTGGGGATTGAGGGTCCGTTCTTGGCAGATTTGTCTGAAAATGTAATAGAAATCTCCAAGGGTGCTTATCCGAATTTACAAGAAAAAAAAGAATACATTCATAAAATATTACGTGTTGAAGAAGAAAAATTCTCTCAAACCATCGACCAAGGAACGACTATTATCAATGATTATGTAAAAGAATTAAAAAACACCAAAGAGACAATCCTAGATGGAGAAAAAGTTTTTAAATTATATGATACCTATGGCTTCCCTTTAGAACTTACACAGGAAATTTTAGAGGAAAATGGTTGTTCAGCCGATGTGGATGGTTTTAATGAACATATGCAGCAGCAAAAACAAATGGCTAGAGCCGCCAGAAAATCCGGAGACGAAGAAGGCTGGGCAGAAGATGAAAGTGAGTTTGCATTTGAAGGGAGCACCGTTTTCACCGGTTATTCAAAGGTTGTTGACACAGGAAAAGTTACAGGAATATTTCGTAACAAAATGCCTTTGCCTTCACTGAAAGAAGGGGATATTGGTATAGTTGTGCTGAATCAGTCACCATTTTATGCGGAAAGCGGCGGTCAGGCTTCAGATAAAGGCTTTATTTATAATGATGATTTTAAGGCAGAAGTCTTGGAAGTTGTTAAAATACAAAAGGCAATTGGCCATAAAGTAAAAGTGCAAAAGGGAGAATTGCTTATGAGTGGGCAAGTGACGGCAATGATTTCCATCGTAAACAGAAATAATACGGCCAGAAATCATACAGCTACCCATTTGCTGCACAAAGCACTAAGACAGGTTGTGGGAGATCATGTCAATCAAGCGGGATCAAGTGTTACTTCTACCAGTTTGAGATTTGACTTTTCTCATTATGAAGCGATACCAAAGGATAAAATCAAACAAATTGAAGATATTGTAAACGATAAAATTTTACATTTTTTGCCGGTTTCCACCGAAGAAATGTCTATAAAAGAGGCATCAAGCAAGGGCGCGACTGCTCTTTTTGGAGAGAAGTATGGAGATGTCGTCAGAGTAGTTTCAATCGATGACTATAGTATGGAACTCTGTGGTGGTACACATGTGAATAATATTGGACAAATAGGCGCTTTTAAAATAATAAGCGAAACGGGTGTTGCTGCTGGTGTCAGAAGAATAGAGGCAATAACTGGGTTGAATATATTGAAAAAACTTGAAGAGGAGGAAGCTACTATTCATCAGAGTTCTGAAATTTTAAAAACAAATAGTTCGGGTCTTGTGCATAAAATAGCGTCTTTCAACGAAGAGTATAAGACTGTAAAAAAAGAACTTGAAGAATTGAAATTGGAAAAAATAAGTTCTTCAAAACAAGATTTTATCAACGAAGCCAAAGAGTTCAATGGTGTTAGACTGATTACCAAATCATTTGCTAATTATAGTATAAATGACTTAAGGACGATTTCTGATGAATTAAAAGCTGATTATAATAAACTGGTCATTGTATTTTCCACTGAAAATGATGGGAAAGTTACCTTTATGGTTGCCGTTACAGATGATTTATTTGATATAGGATATCATGCAGGAAATATGATTAAACAAATCGCTGCAGCTGCCGGCGGCGGCGGTGGAGGTAAAGCTGATATGGCGCAGGCAGGAGCAAAAGATCCAAACAAAATCAAAGAGGCGTTTTTAGTTGCTGAAGGATTAATGAAATAAAAACCTTGCTAATATTACAACAATATTACATTAATAGTATAGCCTTGTAATTATAAGCACATCATGTGTATAATAAACACAAGGGAAGGTGAGATGATTATGGATAGAAACACAATACTATTTTCCAGCCAGGAAAAAGCAGTTCAGACGACCACAGATGAGATTCTGAAGACTGTATATAATGCACTGGAAGAAAAAGGATACAATTCAATAGATCAAATGGTTGGGTATATTCTGTCAGGGGATCCATCTTATATTACAGGACATAATAATGCAAGAAATCTAATCAGACATATTGAGAGAGATGATTTAGTTGAAGAACTGTTAAGATCATTTTTAGATAAATAACTTGACGGCGGGCTTATTGCCCGCTTGTTTTTTTGGAGGGAACATGAAAAAAATAGCTTTAGATGTTGGTGATAAGACAATTGGTATAGCACTGAGCGATGATCTGCTTTATACCGGACAAGGCTTGATGACGATTCAACGGGTTGGCATTAGAAAAGATGCAGGAAAAGTAATTGATTTGGTCAATGAGTACAAATGTGACACTATTGTTGTAGGCCTTCCCAAAAGATTAGACGGAACTGACAGCCCCCAGACTGAAAAGGTGTATGAATTTAAGAATATGCTGGAGAATAAACTCCTTAGCCTTGGCATGTCTAAAGATGTCAAGATTGTCTATCAGGATGAAAGATTTACAACGGTTATGGCTGAAAAGGTATTGATAGAAGCGGATGTCAGCAGGAAAAAAAGAAAACAGGTGATAGATAAGCAAGCTGCAGTGTTGATTATGCAGGGATATTTGGACAAACTTGATTATGAAAGAAGGAATAGATAGCTTATTTACTAGCTATTTTCTTTTTTTTTGAAATGTTGTAAATTGTAGAAAATTATATTATATTAGGTTGCACTTGCAACATAACAAAAGCAATAGCTGATATATACTATCATTATCACATGAAGGTAATGATGTGAATATCTTATTAATAATAAGTCATTGCAATAATAATGTAGAGAAAACAGGAGGAGTATATTATGGGTATGTTTTGTTATCAATGTCAGGAAGCAGCCAAAGGAACAGGTTGTGAGATTAAAGGTGTATGTGGAAAGAATGAAGACGTAGCAAAGTTGCAGGATTTGCTAATTTATACGTTAAAAGGGATTTCTGATATCATCACCAAAAGTGATTTTTCTGTGAAAAATTTAAGTGAAGTGAACCATGAAGTAATAAAAGGCCTATTTATGACCATTACCAATGCTAATTTTGACGAAGCAGTTTTTGAAAAACAAATCAACAAAATGATAGCATTGAGAGATCAACTGAAAGAAACCTCTAAACAGGAAAATTTTCATGATGCTTCAACTTTTAAAGTAAATACAAGAGAAGAAATGCTTGCAAAAGCTTCGACAGTTGGTGTTCTTGCTACAGAAAATGAAGATGTCCGATCGCTAAGAGAATTAATCATTATTGGTTTAAAAGGATTGGCTGCCTATACTGATCATGCGATTGCCATTGGAAAAGAAAACAATGACATCTATAGTTTTGTATATGAAGCGTTATCAGCTACATTAAATAATGACTTAACAGTTGATGAATTGGTAGCGTTAACGTTGAAAACCGGACAGTTTGGCGTTTCGGCTATGGCACTTCTTGATGAAGCGAATACATCCAAGTATGGGAATCCGGAAATTACAGAAGTGAATATTGGCGTAAAAGGCAATCCTGCTATTCTTATTTCTGGACATGACCTTACTGATTTAGAACAACTGCTTGAACAGTCAAAAGGTTCTGGCGTGGATATTTATACTCACGGCGAAATGCTGCCGGCGCATTATTACCCTGCGTTCAAGAAATATGACAATTTTGTAGGAAATTACGGAAATGCATGGTGGAAACAGAAAGAAGAATTTGAATCCTTCAATGGACCGATTTTATTTACCACCAATTGTATCGTTCCCCCAAGAAGTGAAGAAGTGAAGGGTAGAATCTTTACGACAGGCGCATCTGGATTTCCTGGTTGCACACATATTGAGGCAGATAAAGATGGAAATAAGGATTTTTCACAGATCATTGCCCTTGCAAAGACTTTAAAAACGCCTACTGAAATAGAAACAGGAAAAATTGTTGGTGGTTTTGCTCATGAGCAGGTGTTTGCATTAGCGGATAAAGTTGTTGAAGCAGTAAAATCCGGTGCCATCAGAAAATTCTTTGTCATGGCTGGATGCGATGGAAGAATGAAATCTAGAGAGTATTATACGGAATTTGCAGAAAAGTTGCCGAAAGACACGGTAATTTTAACCGCCGGATGTGCAAAATACAGATATAATAAACTGGATCTGGGAGATATCGGTGGAATTCCAAGAGTTCTAGATGCTGGTCAGTGTAATGACTCTTATTCTCTAGCTTTGATAGCACTTAAATTGAAGGAAGTCTTTGAATTAAACGATATCAATGAACTGCCAATTGCTTATAATATAGCTTGGTACGAACAAAAGGCTGTCATTGTATTACTGGCGCTTTTGTCACTTGGTGTGAAAAATATTCACTTAGGGCCAACACTTCCAGCTTTTCTGTCACCAAACGTTGTAAATGTATTGGTAAACACTTTTGGGATTGCAGGAATCGGATCTGTTGACGAAGATATTAAAATGTTTCTAGGAGAGTAATTAAACCACAAAGAATTATTTGTAAATAACAGAAAAACTGGGTATCTTTTAACAGAGGGTGCTCAGTTTTTTCTATAAAGTTATTTTAGTTGAAAGTATAGAAGCAAATGCTTGAACATGGTACAATGTAGACAATTTATAGTACTAGTAATCCAAATAATATTTGATGGCATATGGATGAATAGGAGTGAAGAATATGAAGTATGATGTTATCATAGTTGGGGCTGGGCTTTCTGGACTTACAGCCGCTAGCTTGCTTGCAAAACGAAAATTAAAAGTCGCTGTGATTGATAAAAGTTACAATCCGGGAGGTTCCTGTGGTACTTTCAAGCGTAATAATGTCATTTTTGACCAGGGATCATCAATGTTGTATGGTTTTGGAAAAGAAGGATTTAACCCTCATCGCTTTGTTATGAATTGTTTGGAAGAGCCAATCGATGTGATCAAGCATGAATTATTATATTGCGTCAATTATAATGGACACCGAATAAAATTTTGGCCTGATGTAGATAAGTTTGCCGAAGAACTTGGAGAAATTTTTCCCAAAGAGAAAAAGAATATTCATAGATTTTATACTGACTTATTGAAAACATATATCCATGTTATGGTAGAACGCCCAGTATTCTCAACACCTGACCAGACTGATCCAAAAGGTTCATTAAAAGGATTGGTTCGGCATCCGTTATCTTATTTGAAATTCTTAAGCTATATGAACAAAAGCGCAAAAGAACTTTTAGATAAATATTTTACTGATCCTGAAATATTTAAATTCTTTGATAAGCTCACTTCAACATATTGCTATACAACCGTTGAAGAAACCCCTGCAATTTTGGCAGCAATAATGTTTGTGGACAATCACGTAGGTGGAAGCTTTTATCCTGCTGGTTCTACAGTTTTTCTGCCTGGAAAACTGGAAAAAGTAATAGAAGAAAACAATGGAGATATGTTGCTTGATAAAGAAGTTTCAAGAATTATTTTTGAAAAGGAGCTGCCGATAGGGGTAGAAACAACCAATGGGGAGAAATTTTTCGCGGAAAATATCATTTATTCTGGCACTGTTTGGAATCTTTATGGAAAGCTAATAGAGGAACAGTATTTAACAAAAGAACTAATAAATTGGGCAGAAAATATTATTCCAACTTATTCAAGCATAGTTTTATATGCCTATGTGGATAAAAAAGTAATTCCTAAGGATACCGCACCAATTGAAATGCTGGTTGGAAATCCAGATGAAATTGATGAAAGCGAAGTGACCGTCTATATCCCAAGTATTGATGATCACACATTGTGTAATGAGGAAGGGCATGCAGTTATTGCAATTGGCCCATCATTTGAATGCTGGAGCAGAGAGAACAATGATATATATCAGGAGATGAAAGAGAAAGAAAAAAGCAGACTATACCAAGTAATTGAAAAAAGATTCCCTGGTTTTAAAAAAGCAGTCTTTTTCTCTGAAATTGCAACCCCTTTGACCATTGAAAGGTATACCTGTAAAAATAATGGTTCCGTAGCAGGTCCGAAGCAAATGCTTGGGCAGCACATGTTTCATAGGATGCATACAAAGTCTGAATGGGATACTCTTTACTGCTGTGGGGAATCTACAGTAATGGGAACAGGTACGCCAGCAGTCACCGTTTCTGGTTTGAGCAGCGCAAATGCAATCCTAAAAAAGCTGGGGTTGGAGGAATACTTCTATAAGAGCAATATGAAAAATTACGTAAATGTACTAAACAAGCCATTTGAAACAAAAGATATGTACGCAGATTATTCAGAAGAGACTAAAAATATTATGCTTAAGGCAGCAAAGTGTCAGTATTGTGAGAAACCCTCCTGTATGGAAGAGACAGAATTAGATATAAGAGGAATCATGAGAAGAGTAACCGTGGGCAATATGATAGGTGCTCAAAAAATTATTGAGAATTGTGCAAAAGATAATATAAACTTTGAAGAAAATCTAATGCGTTATGAAAATAAATGTGTTCAAAAAGAGCAGGTTGGGAAAGCTGTTGAAATAAAAGATATTATTGATCATTTAACTGTTGCAGAAAAAATATAAATCGTGAAAGATGAAGTGGAATAATGATAACCTTAATAATGAATATAATTGGACTGGCAATTGGGATTCTTTTATTCATAAGGAGGCCAAGACTGCCAAATACTGGCAAGATGATGAAGAATGGCAATAATATTTCGGTTGTTATTCCAGCTCGGAATGAAGAAGATAATCTGAAAAATTTACTGGAAGACTTAAATAATCAAACAAGTCAGGCTTTTGAAGTAATATGTGTAGATGACGGGTCTGATGACAAAACATCAGAAGTGATTCTTCGTTTTGGTGCTAAATTAGTATCTGTTAAGGAAAAACCACCTGGCTGGTATGGAAAAGCTTGGGCATGCCAGTGTGGCGCTGCAGAAGCAAGGGGAGATTTGATTTTATTTATAGATGCCGATGTGAGATTGAAACCTGAGGCTGTCAGTAAACTGGAAAGACAGTATGAAATAAATCATCATGTTGTTTCTGTTCAGCCATATCACCTGGTTTCTAAATTTTATGAACAATTCTCTTTTTTCTTTAATATGATTTTAATTGCCGGGAATATGCCGGTATTCAAAAAAAACGGAAGGACTATCGGCTTGTTTGGCCCGGTAATTTTAATTAGCAGAACGGAGTATCAGTCAATTGAAGGCCATTACGCTGCCAAGGAAAGCATTGTTGATGATTTAACATTAGGTGAAGAACTGAAAAAAAGGGGCATTCCTTATCATCTCTTTTATGGGGAAAAAGACATATCTTTTAGTATGTATAATTCTGGATTTAAAGACCTATTTCAAGGATGGACGAAGAATTTTGCTACTGGTGCTTCTAAAACGCCTATGAACAAACTTTTGATGATTATTATTTGGATTACTTCCTGTGCTTCCATTCCAGCAAGCATGGCCTTGTCAGTAATTGGAAATGAGCCATTAAATTTGATGACGTATGCCATTCTGTATTTGCTGATGGGTTTTGAACTATTGGTTATATCAGAAGGAATTGGAAGTTTTAATAGAGTAATATTTTTATTTTATCCTGTTTTGTTGATCTTTTTTTTAATATTATTTATTATATCTATTGAAAAGAAATATTTTAATAAAAAGGTAACGTGGAAGGGAAGAAAAATAGATTTAAGGCGGTAAATATGCAAATACTATTCTTGACAAGAAATGAAACTTTTTTACTAATTTTAGTATTATGGCCAATTATTCAAGCGGTGAATGCTTATATATGCCATAAAATAAAGGATGAAAAATTTTCTTTTGAATTATTTCCCTTTAAACCATTTCAATGGGAAAAGCGAGGAACTGTCTACAATCAGTTCCTAAAAGTTCATTGTTGGAAAAAGTATTTGCCAGATGGCGCGGCTTTCGTAAAGGGCGAATTGAAAATGAGACATCTTGATTTTTCCTCAGATCAGAATATAGTGAGATTCCTTACTGCATCCTGTCGAGGTGAATCATCCCATTGGTTATCTATATTTTCATTTTGGGTATTTGGAATTTTTATACCGCCAATTGGGGTATTCTATATGTTTATTTACACCTTGACTGCAAATTTGCCCTGTATTATTGTTCAAAGATACAATCGCCCTAGGATTACAAAATTAATAGAAAACCAAAAAAATATACAGGAAAGAATTCCAAATAAAAAGCAAAGGTGGATATAATGACAAAATTTAAAGAAGCTCACGGTGGACAGGTTCATTGGGAACAGTCACATTCGGAACATAAACATGAACATGAGCATGAGCATATACATGACATAACTACTATGTCCGGCAAAAAAATATTCTGGGTTACCTTACTGAATGCAACCATTACTGTGGCAGAAATTGTTGGTGGGATTTTATCTGGAAGTCTGGCTTTGCTCTCAGATGCCGTACATAACTTAAGCGATACGGTGGCAGTTGCCTTGTCGTATTTTGCTTACAGAATCTCTAAAAAACCTAAAAACCCAAAGAAAACCTATGGGTATAAAAGAGCGGAGATTGTTACCGCCTTTATAAATTCGGCCGTGCTATTAGCTATTTCTATTGTATTGATCATTGAAGCCTTCAAAAGATGGCAGTCTCCTGAAAGTATTGATGGCATGCTGATGATCATCGTAGCATTCATTGGGCTTGTTGCCAATTTAGTATCTGTTTTTCTGCTGGAAAAAGATTCTCATATCAGCTTGAATATAAAATCAAGTTACCTTCACCTTTTGGGTGATACAGTATCATCGGTGGGTGTATTACTAGGAGGAATAGCGATCAAACTTTGGTCTGTTGTATGGATTGATCCTTTGATAACAATATTAATATCCGTATATATTTCAGTGGAAACCTGGAAAGTGTTAAAAAAGACCATTAATATATTAATGCAATCTTCAGCGGACTTGGATTATGAATCGATGAAGAGAGACGTTGAAATAATTGACAAAGTTATAAATATCCACCATGTCCATTCTTGGATGACAAATGAAAAAACAATATATTTTGAAGCGCACATCGAGATGGATGACATGCAATTATCAGAAGCAGGGAAAATTTATGATAAAATTGAACATTTGCTGAAAGAAAAATATGGGATCAGTCACATCACGATTCAGCAAGAAGTTGATAAATGTGATAATAAGAATTTTTTTAAAATATAACATTAATGAAGAAAGGTTGAATTCATAAGGAAGCTGGGGTATTAAAGTTATGAAAAAAATGGATTTTGAAATAGCAATATTAGGAGGAGGCCCTGCCGGTTACGTTGCAGCAGTAAGAGCATCCCAACTAGGTGCAACTGTCGCTTTGATAGAGGAAAAGGAAATAGGTGGCGTGTGCTTAAACAGAGGGTGCATCCCCACAAAGGCACTCCTTAAAACTGGAGAAACAGCTCAGGTTATTAAGAACTCAAAACAATATGGTGTAGAAAGCAGTATTCAAAGTATTCATTGGGATGTTGCGGTAGATCGTAAAAACCGTATTGTAAAAAATCTAAGTATGGGACTAGAACAAATGCTGCAAGATAAAGGCGTAACCATCATAAAAGGTAGAGGCATCGTTGAAAATAAAAACAGACTAATCGTCAGAATTGAAGATAAATCTGTTGAAGTGAATTGTAATAAACTGATTCTGGCGACAGGCGCAAAGCCTATGTTGCCGAATATGAAGGGGATTGAGATAGAAGGGGTCATCACAAGCAATGAGGCAATCGATATGAAGGATTTGCCAAGTAGTATGATGATTGTTGGTGGGGGAGTCATTGGTCTTGAGTTTGCTTCAATGTTGAATTCATTGGGCGTGAAAATTACTGTTATTGAGCTTCAAGACAGAATCCTTCCAACTGAGGATATAGAAATGGCAGCAGAGTTATCGAAAATTATGAAACGACAAGGGATTACCTTTAAACTTTCTGCAACACTGAACAAGATGGAAAAAACAGCGGAGGGCATTGATGCAACTTATACAGTTGGTGATAAAGTAAACGTTCTAGCTTGCGAAAAAGTGTTAATAGCAGTAGGCCGAAAATTGAATTCAGATATATTTGATAATTTGTCTGTAGAAATTAAAAATGGCATGGTTTTAGTAAATGATAGCATGGAAACAAATATAAAGGGAGTTTTCGCAGCGGGTGACATTACAGGAGGAAAACTTGTTGCCCATTTGGCATTTATGGAGGGTAAAACTGCCGCTGAAAATGCATTGGGAATTCATTCCAAAGTAAATTATAATGCCGTTCCAACCTGTGTTTACACAAATCCTGAAATGGCGTCTGTTGGGTGGACTGAGCAGGCGGCACGACAGGCAGGAATAGACGTAAAGGTCGGCAGATTCAATTTCAGGAGTAATGGACGGGCATTAACATTAGGGGAGCGTGAAGGCTTCGTAAAGATTGTTGTGGATCAGGACAATACAATAATCGGTGGTCAAATACTGGGGGTTAATTCTTCAGAGCTAATTTCAGAGATTACATTAGCAATCACATTAAAGGCAAAAGCAGACATATTGGCAAATATGATTCATCCACATCCGGGTTTAAATGAGGCCATATGGGAGGCTTGTTTAGATGCGACCGGTTTCCCCATGCATAAGTTATAAAAATTCATAAATTGGATATAAAGTTTAAAACATAGTTTGAGCAAAGTGAGGTATTCATTGATAAATGTAATTAATAATTCGAAAGACGCCTATTTTAATCTAGCCCTAGAAGAATACTTTTTGAAAATTAAAGATTTAAACGAAGATCTATTAATTCTTTGGCAAAACGAGCCAACAATTGTGATTGGAAAGAATCAAAACGCTTATGAAGAACTGAATGTTGATTTTGTTGAAGAGAACCATATCAAGGTGGTCAGGCGAATGTCTGGTGGCGGAGCAGTATACCACGATTTAGGAAACCTCAATTTTACAATCATAAAAAAAGAGGGGAATTTATATAAGAATGATTTCCGTTTTTTTGCTTTGCCGGTTGTTTCTTGTCTTGAAAAATTTGGCGTTGCGGCTACTTTTAGTGGAAGAAACGATATATTAATCGACAATAAAAAGTTTTCGGGTAATGCTCAATATTTTTACAAAAATAAAGTGCTTCATCACGGCACCTTATTGTTTTCTTCTGATTTGTCAATCTTGGCAAAAGCATTACATGTTAAAGAAGAAAAACTGCAATCGAAAGGGATTAAGTCAGTAAAAAGTAGAGTTACAAATATATATGATTATTTAAATAAGGGGATTTCTTTAAATGATTTCCAGGAGAGTTTGACGTTAAGTATGTTTGAAGAAACTGGAGAATCAATAAATAATTACATACTAACTGATGATGATGTTTCACAGATCACAATACTAAAAAACAATAAATATGCTACATGGGAATGGAATTTTGGAGAGTCTCCAAAAATGAACTATCAAAAAGAAATTAGATTTAATGCTGGCAGTGTGACACTGTCAATGGAAATTAATAATGGTTTCATCGAAAAAATCAGATTGTGTGGAGATTTCTTTGAAGCAAAACCTGTCAACGAATTAGAAGAAATCTTTAGGAATAAAAAATATGAGAAAAAAGAGATTGAAATATTGTTGTATCCTATAAATATATCGGATTATATCCATTTATTAAGCAATGACGATTTTATGAAGTTGATTTTTAGTAATGAAGAATTATAGTGTACAAGAGATTGATACATAAACAGCCTCGCTCGGTAAAGATAAAAAAATATTGACAAAAAGTTTGAATTGGTGTATTTTCATCTTAAGAGAAGATGGTCAGTTATTGAAAATAATCAGTAATAGAAAGGCCTATATTTTTGTATTAGTTATGAAAACGTTTTCATAACTAAAGATGTATTTTCTATGGAGGACAGGGTTATGAATATATGTTTTCTAAACGTTGGATACGGTGAATCAATCGTAATTAATAACCCTGGGTTTTGTATGGTAGTGGATGGCGGTTCAAACCGACCTCTGGTGTATCAAGATAAAAGTACAATTAAACTGACAGATTTCCTTAGAAAATCAGGAATTGAGAAGATTGATTTAATGGTATCAACTCATTTGCATGATGACCACATTGGCGGATTAATTGAAGCGGTTAAAGAATTCCCTGTAAAAGAAATTTGGTTTAATATGATACCTGAAGATTTTGATCTTATTAATCTTGAAGAAAAAAAACAACTGCTGGATAAAAATAATTATAAAAAAGTATACCTGGATGGGATTTGTCAATTAGAACAGTTGATTAAAATAATAAAAGAGAAAAATATTCCGATGAAAGAAGTATGTTTAGAAGATGGTGAAGTTGAAGCAGGCGGGCTTACAATAACACCTTTAGGAATGAATGTGATTGAAAGAAATATAGCAAAAATTGAATTTGAAAAAATGCTTGGTTTTAAAGAAGAAAAATTCTTGAAAGCATATTTGGAAAATGACAGCCTTTGTAATGCTACAAGCTTAGCTCTTCATATCAGAGAAGGAAGAAAAGGAATTTTACTGACGGCTGACAAAATATTTGACTGGAAATTGCTTTCAGATAGATTTAATTTAAAAGCAAATGTTTTAAAATTAGCGCACCATGGTCAACTTGATGGTATGCCGGAAAGCATGCTTTTCGCTGCAGATCCAGAAGTGATTGTCATATGTTCTGATAGAAATCGAAAATATAACAGTGCAAATCCGGAAATTATTCAACGTGCTGAAGAATATCTGAGTCAAAAAAAATGTTCTGGAAATATTTATATCACTGGCAGCCTCACTATTAGTCATGACCATGGAGACAGTGCAATCTGTATTGCCATGGATGAAAAAGGTACTGAAATAGTAAGTATCTAATGTTGTATATTTAGGAGATAGACACATGAAACAGACATTAAATAAAAGAATACTGAAATACATACTAATTGCATTTCTTTTAGCTTGGACACTTTTTCCAATTTACTGGATGTTTTCTCTCGCTATAAGAAACGGAAGCGAGTTAACAGGAACTTTGGCGCTATTTCCAAAATCCTTTTCTTTTGAACATTTTGTTGATTTGTTTGTAAAAAAAGGATTCGGGAATGCTATAAAAAATAGTCTGATTGTCACGTGTGTTTCTTTGACTTTTTCTCTTGCGTTTGGTCTTTGTTGTGCATATATCCTTGCGAGAGCAAGGTTCAAGTTTAAATTGAAAGGTCCTATGCTTTTTTGGGCTTTATTACTTCGTGTTCTTCCTCCAATAGCTTTTGCTCTTCCTCTATACATTATGATGAATGATATTGGTATTCTTTCTACAAAAATTCCCTTGATTTTGTCTCATATGTTAATCAATATCCCATTTATAGTATGGTTTATGATTACTTTCTTTGAAACTTTGCCTCTGGAGGTTGAAGAAAGTGCCGCGGTAGATGGCGCCTCTGAAAATCAGTTGTTTACCCGTATTGTTCTTCCGCAGGTTTTGCCAGGAATTACTGCTGTTGGAATTTTATCTTTCATGACATCTTGGAATGAATATTTGTATGGGGTTATATTTGTACAGAGCCCTTCACAGTTTACAATTCCCCTTACTCTTGCCACGTTAAATAGTGAGCAAGAACTTTCTCAATGGGGCAATATTGCTGCTGGTGGAGTTCTTTCTCTTATACCAATCGTCATTTTTGTAATTATTGCTCAAAACTTTTTGATTGCTGGACTTTCAAATGGGGCTGTAAAGGAATAATGCGCTAAGCGTTATATATATGTATTATATTAAAAAGAGGAGGGTGAAGAAATGAAAAAAACATTAGCTTTAGTTCTTGTATTATCTTTGGTTCTTGCAAGTTTTGCAGGCTGCGGCGGCGGTGGTGCAGCAGCACCTGAAGGCCCCGTAAAACTGGTTATTGCAGCGCGTGGTGGTTCACATGTTGATGTTATTGAAGCTGTAAAAGCTCAATTTGAACAAGACAACAACTGTACCATTGAAGTCCTTGGGCTTGAAGCCGCTGATTTAAAACAAAAAGTATCTCTTGATTCAAAAAATGAAATGGGTTCTTATGATATTATGATGATTGATGACCCATGGATGCCTGAATATGCGCAGGCAGGTATGATGCTTAATCTTACAGAAGCCGGATATACAGATGATGCTGATTTTGTTGAAGCTTCAGCAAAAATCGGTAAAGAACCTTATGGAACTGGCGATACTTATGCATTGCCGTTTGCCGGAAATGTAACTTTGCTATTTTATAATCAGACGGTACTTGATTCCGTAAATGCTGAGGTTCCAGATAACTGGGCTGATGTATTGAAAATTGCAAAATCTGTCAATGGAAAAGATGGAAAAATTGGATATGTTATTCGTGGTCAGCAAGGGAACCCTATTGTTGGAGATTTCCTTCCAATTCTTTGGGCATATGGCGGCGATATATTTGATTCAAATTGGGGAGTAACAGTTGATTCACAACAGGCTAAAGACGCATTGAATTACTACAAAGAATTATTAGCCAATGGCGCAAACTATGAAAAAAATGACATCGTTTCATCAGTTTCAGATGGAAAAGCAGCAATGAGCCTTGGATGGCCAAGCTGGTATATTGTTGAAGGCGCTTCAACCGCAGGATATGCCCGTATCCCTGGAAAAATGGATGCTTCCTCGAAGGATAACGCTTCTGGCGTAATAGGAAACTGGATGATGGCAGTAACCGCAAATTCTCAAAATCCTGAACTTGCTGTAAAACTATTGGAATACCTAACATCAGCTGAAACACAAATGGCTGCCGCAAGTTCTGGCGCTGTTCCTACAAGAACCAGTGTATTTACAGACAGTGAACTTTCAGCCATGTATCCGTTCTATGCAACGTTACTTGATGCAACAGAACAATCTCGTGTTCGTCCAAGAACGCCATTATGGAGTGAAATTGAAAATGTGTTTGGTATTGAGTTATCAAATGCAATTTCAGGGACAAAAACAGTAGACCAGGCACTAGCAGATTCAAAGGTTGCCATTGAAGGCATGATGAAATAAAATATACAGGCCAATACGGGTGGTTATGATTAATAACTCATAGCCACCTGATATATGGTTTGAATATGTGTTTTATGAGGTAGAGAGAATGAAGAATCACAATACGATGTACGCCTATATAATGAGTTCACCTACCATGCTGATCCTGACGGTTTTGAGCATATTTCCTTTATGCTTTGTCATCTGGTACAGTATGACGGATTATTATTACCTGGCCACATCACCTGCAAAATTTATTGGTCTTGAGAATTATTTTAAAATAATGGAAGACCCATATTTTCGACAGGCACTTTGGAATACTTTAAAATTCACTATTCTTGCTGTGATTTTTGAAGTAACGATAGGTCTTGGAATGGCTGTGCTAATTAATGGTGTGATTAGCAATCAAAAATTAATAAGAACAACAACTCTACTGCCAATGTTGTTACCACCAGTAACAGTTGCTTTAATATGGCAGATTATGCTCTCAAATAATTACGGATTATTGAATAACTTATTAGAAATTTTAGGAATTGCCCCAGTGAACTGGTTGTTGGATGTAAACACAGCTTTTTATGCAATTCTTGTGATAGACATATGGCAATATACCCCATTTGCTTTTCTTCTTTTATATGCGGCTCTGCAATCTATTCCAACAGGACAATATGAAGCCGCTGCAATAGATGGAGCAGGGTCTTGGAAACAATTTATTCATATTACAATTCCAAATATAACGACGAATATAATAATGGTTGTTCTGCTGAGAGTCATTGATACCTTTAGATTGTTTGATAAAGTGAACATTCTTACAAAGGGTGGACCCTCCAATTCAACAGCAACTATTACCCAATATATATACCAATATGGCGTTAAGATGTTAAAAGTCGGTTACGGCTCTGCCGCATCAATAATAATGACCATACTTGTTCTATTTCTAGCTTATGGCTATATAAAACAAAACTTCAAAAGAAATAGCATTAAATAGTTTAAGGAAGGGGAAGAAGTGGCAGCAACTATAAAAGAAGTAGCAGAGAGGGCAGGATGTTCCATTACAACTGTTTCTCGTGCATTCAATAATTCAAGCGCAGTCAAGTCGGAAACGCTTATAAGAATAAAAGCGGCTGCAGAATATTATAAATATTACCCTAACACCATTGCTCGGGCAATGGTAAAACAGAGAAACCATACCATCGCTTTTGTGGTTGACGAAAAGCATTTCCCTGTTTATTTAAACCCCTTTTATGCTGCAATTTCAGAGGCAGTCAGAGAACAGGCCGAAAAGATTGGCTATAATGTTTATGTAGTTTCTTCTAAATCCTTCACAGGAGATGGCGCAATGCTTATTTCAAATAAAAAAGTGGATGGTCTTATTATAGCTGGAAAATGCAAAAAAGAATTACTCGATAGATTTTATTCGCAAAATGCACCCATGGTATTGGTAAACAGTGAAGCCAGAGGGCATGATATGGTTTCTATAACGGCAGATGATTATCAAGGAACGGTGATGGCGGTGGAACATCTAATTGATCAAGGTCATACGAAAATTGGGCTTGTTTCCGGGAATTTATATTCGTATATCTCTACTATCCGGCGAAAGGCATTTTTTGAAACAATGAGAAAATATGACATTCCAATCCAACAAGAGTATATTCTGAGTACAGAAGCAGACATTAATTCTTCTCTAAAAAATGTGAAAGAATTACTTCAGTTAAAGGATCCGCCTACAGCACTCTTTTGTATGAATGACGTCATTGCGGTAGGAGCTATAAAAGCTGTTATACGTTGGGGGCTGAAAGTCCCTGAGGATATGGCAATTATCGGATTTGATAACAGTAATATATGTACTTTTATTGAACCTGAACTGACCAGTATCTCCATTGATACGCAAAAAATGGGGGCGTTAAGCGTGAATGCACTGGATAGAATAATAAGTGGAAAACCCATTGAAAATAGAAGAATATGTCTAGAAACAATGCTAGTTAAAAGAAGTAGTACCTAATATTTAAGAAAAGGTGAATAGTATGAGTAACAATTTCGATACTTTAGTCATAGGCCCCATATCCCTTGATCATAATATTGATTATCTTGGCAATGAAAGAAAAGAGGTAGGGGGAGCGATCATCGCTTCAGGCTACGCGGCCTCTAATAGTGGCAATAAAACTGCACTATTTACAAAATTCAATCCAAAGGATATAGAAATTGAAAAAGTTTTTTCTGACCTGGGTGCAGAATTATTTTGGAAACCTTCTTCAGAAACAACATCTATACGTAATAAATATTTTACCCCTGATAAGGAAAGACGAGAATGTACTTCTATGGGCCGCTGTGACAGTTTTACGTTAGATGAAATACCGGAAGTGAAAACTTCCATTTATCACTTTGCTGGGCTTACTTATGGTGATTTTACTGGGGAATTGTTTCGAGCAGTAAAAAACAAAGGAAAAGTTGCGGTTGATATTCAATGCATGCTGAGAAGAATTGAACCTGATAAAACAATGAAATTCTATGATTGGGAAGAAAAGTTGGAATACATGCCAGACATTGACTTCCTGAAGACAGATGCGGCTGAATCAGAAATCCTTACTGGTTGTACTGACCGTGTGGAGGCCGCAAAAATATTATACGGCTTCGGCGCCAAAGAAATCATGATCAGCCACCATACTGAGGTTTTAATATATGATGGGAAAAAAATAAGCACATGTCCTATAAAGGCACGTAATCTTTCCGGGAGAACAGGGCGAGGGGATACCTGCTTTTCTGCCTATATTACAGAAAGGCTTACAAAAGACATTCCAGAAGCTTTAATTTATGCGACTGCACTTGTTTCACTAAAAATGGAAGCCCCTGGTCCTTTTAAAGGCACCCGGGAAGATGTATTGGACTATATAACCAGTTTTTATCCGGATATGGGATATTAGGCTGAGTAAAAGGGAAGGGAAGTGAACTTTTTGCAAGACTTTATCAATGCATTGACCTCCACAGAGCTAACGGATACAGCTGTTGTTTTTCGTATTGTTTTAGCAACCATATTTGGCGGCACTTTGGGATTTGAACGCATGCTGAAAAGAAGAGCGGCGGGATTCCGCACATATATTTTAGTTTGTATTGGGGCAACCGTTGTTATGATGACAGGTCAATTTACTTTAGCAAACGTGCCGATGACTGATCCAACCAGACTAGGCGCACAAGTTATTTCAGGAATAGGCTTTTTAGGAGCGGGAACCATCATGGTAACCGGGCAGCATAAAATAAAAGGACTGACTACGGCGGCAGGTCTTTGGTCAGCAGCCTGTATGGGAATAGCCCTTGGTGCGGGATTTTACCTTGGTGCTACAGTGATGTGTTTGATGATTCTTTTTGTTATGACAGTGCTGGATGATTTGCAGTCATTATTTATATCAAGAGCGAAAAGAATACGTTTATATTGTGTATTTGATTCTTTTCAGGCACTTATACTCTTTATGGATTCGATGAAGGGTATGAATATTCCAGTATCTGATTTAGATACTCAGATGCCAAGTGCCGGTCAAGGAGTAGGTGCATTCTTCACACTGAAGTTTAAAGAAAAAAAGACCCATACAGAAGTCATTGAATTAATACGTAACAGCCAGGGATTGACTTATGTTGAAGAAGTATAAATGGTTAATATTTACATAGCGGTATCTGAAGGGAGTTATAATGGCAAGCATTTCATTTAGAAATATAAGAAAAGTTTATACAGGAGATATAGTCGCAGTTCATGATTTTAACTTGGAAATCAAGGATCAGGAATTTATCATACTGGTTGGTCCGTCAGGCTGCGGAAAGTCAACCACATTAAGAATGCTGGCAGGACTCGAAGAAATTACTGAGGGTGAAATTTATATTGATGACAAACTTATAAATAATATCGCACCAAAAGACAGGGATATTGCGATGGTTTTTCAAAATTATGCACTTTATCCTCATATGACTGTTTATAAAAATATGGCTTTTGGACTTGAACTTCGGAAAATACCTAAGGAACAAATAAAAAAACAGGTTATGGAGGCTGCTAAAATTCTTAAAATCGAAGATCTTCTTGAAAGAAAACCTAAAGCTCTTTCAGGAGGCCAACGCCAAAGAGTTGCATTGGGAAGAGCTATGGTTAGAAATCCTAAGGTGTTTTTATTAGATGAGCCTCTTTCTAATCTTGATGCAAAACTTAGAAATGAAATGAGAGCAGAAATTGCTAAACTTCATAATAGACTCGGTACAACTTTTGTATACGTGACACATGATCAGATGGAAGCCATGACGATGGGTGACCGTATTGTTGTCATGAAAGCTGGCTTCATTCACCAGGCAGATACCCCTAGGAACCTATATAATTATCCTTGCAATAAATTTGTGGCGGGGTTTATTGGTTCGCCTCAAATGAATTTTGCAGAGGTTGAAATTGTAAAAGAAGGTGATGATTATCATTTTAATTTCAACGGGAAAAATTTCTTGCTGCCTAAGGAAAAAGTTAAAGACACATTGGAGAAATATGTAGGAAAAACTGTTATAATGGGAATTCGAGCTGAAGATATCCATGATGTTGTAACAGATGAAAAATTGGCAATTAAAATGGTTGTAGAACTTTCAGAATTAATGGGTTCTGAAGTGTATCTTCATCTAAATTGTGAAGATACAAAATTTATCGCGAAAGTTCCTCCTTCAAATACAGCAAAGCATGATCAGGAGATATTAATCCAGTTTGATTTCAGTAAGATACATTTTTTTGATAAAGACACTGAGGAATCCATTTGAACGCATTTGTAACAGTTAATACACGTTGACAAGTGATAAAAAGTTGCTTAAAACGCAAATTAGAGCCTCTTCCCCTATAACCCTTGCAATTAGTGGGTTCCAGGCATTTGTGATGCGAAAATGCGCACAGAAGCTACAAAGTGCTAAAAGCAGTAGGGAATATCTTCATAACACTTTAAAAAATATAAGAAACCATGAATACAAATTATTCGTGGTTTCTTTTTTAGAAAAGGATGGGATATCCTAAAGAATTAATAAGGAGATCATTAATAATATATGCAGATTTATGTATAATCGAAAAGCAAGTAAAGTGTTGAAATTGATGGAAAGAGGGCAATTGAACATGTCATAACTATGCCTAAAATCATAATTTTCGGATTAGTTACATACCACCCCGGCCAAATACACGTAAAACGCTTAACATGTGATTTCAATTCTATTACCATCCGGATCTAGTACAATACTTTCAAAATATCCATCACCTGTGATTCTTGGTTTTCCTATTACTTCATAGCCATCATCTTCCAATTTTTTCGTCGTCTTTATTACTTCAGATTTATTGAAAACATTCATAGCTAAATGACAATACCCTAAATATTGCCGTCTTGGTTCCTCTGTCCTTTGAATACCATTCATATTCATTATTTCAAGTCTTGCGCCTTCTTCAAAAGACAAAAAAATTGATTTAAATCCCTTTTCGGTATTTTCATAAACATCATTTGCTTCAGCGTTAAAATACTTTATATAGAAATTTCTTAATCTCTCAATATCTAATGACCAGATGGCAATGTGGTCTATTTTCATTAATAGCCTACTTTCTTATTACCAGAGTTTTCTTATCGTTTACTTAAATTTTACTGCAGTGCCATATGCCATAACCTCAGCAGCACCTTGCATAACCGTTGAAGAAGCATATCTTATGTTGATCACTGCATCTGCATTCATTCCTTCCGCTTCTAATACCATGCGTTTTGTTGCAAGTGCTCTTGCATCATTCATCATTTGGGTATAGGAGCCTAATTCCCCACCAACGATAGTTTTAAATGCTTGTGTGATGTCGCGCCCAATATTTTTTGATTGAATTGTGCTTCCTTTGACGAGTCCTAACATTTCAAATTCTTTGCCTGTAATGTAATCAGTATTTACTAAGATCATCTTCTTCACCACTCCTTATCTCATTTATTCTTTATATGTATCTATCGTCAATATATTGGTTTAGAACTTTATTAAACCAAATAAAAAAGCGTTAATTAAATTTTAATCAACGCCAGTTTTTAAATTATTAAATTTCTAAGGCTTGCTTCACTAGTATTTTAGGATCAACATATGGAATGTTTAAGCTTTTTGCAACACCAGGGCAAGTAAGGATGCCCTTGTATGTATTTAGGCCCTTCATAAGAGCTTCGTTTTCAAGCACTGCTGCTTCTACGCCTTTATCTGCAAGCATTATTGCATACTGAAGAGTTGCGGCTTCTAAAGCGAATGTAGAAGTTCTTGGAACGGCTCCTGGCATGTTTGCGACAGAGTAATGTATAACGCCATGTTTTTCATAACTTGGGTTATCGTGAGTTGTTATTCTATCAATAGTTTCGATCGAACCACCCTGATCTATTGCAACGTCTACGATGACTGACCCTTTAGCCATTTTTTTAACCATTTCTTCGCTTACAGTTTTTGGTGCGCTTTCGCCGGCAACAAGTACTGCGCCAATAAGAAGATTCGCCTTTTGAGTAGCTGCTTCACAATTATATTCATTATAAGCTAAAGTTGTTATTCTACCTAAAAAGATATCATCAATATAGGCTAGTCTTGCTGCATTAATATCAAGAATAGTAACTCTTGCGCCCATACCAACAGCTATTTTAGCTGCATTTAGGCCAACGTTTCCGCCTCCGATAATAACCACTTCTGCAGGAGCTACGCCAGGTACGCCTCCAAGTAGCATGCCGGAACCACCATTTGCTTTTTGAAGAAGGTTCGCACCAATTTGTACTGACATTCTACCAGCAACTTCACTCATAGGAGCAAGCAAAGGCAAGGTTTTATTTGGAAGTTCAATTGTTTCATAGGCGATTCCCTTCACTTTAGCTTTCAAAAGAGCATTTGTAAGTTCTAGGTTTGGCGCAAGATGAAGATATGTAAATAAGCATTGATCTTCTTTAAATAAGGAATATTCTTCCTTAAGAGGTTCTTTTACTTTCATAATCATATCTGCGTCTAAAAATAACTGTTCTTTGCTCGTATAAATTTCAGCACCTGATGCTATGTATTCTTCGTCAGTAAAACCACTTCCGATTCCGCCAGAAGTTTCAATTAGTACTCTGTGGCCTCTACGAGTTAGGGTTTTTGTTCCTCCTGGTGTTAGCGCAATACGATTTTCGTTGTTTTTAATTTCTTTTGGTACACCTATTATCATTTAAATCTCCTCCTTAAAACTATTTAAATATGCAATATTAAAATTTGTTCTGTTCAGGGCTGACGCTATATAAGTTTTTCATAGTGGACAAAATAACGTTTGTCTGGGTTTTGTTTATTCCAGTAATACTTTTAATTTTGTTCATGATTTCCTCTAGTGTCTTAGTGCTTTCTGTGGTTATTTTTAAAGCATAATCATATTCGCCAGTTATATAATGACATTCAAGAATTTCTCGTTCACTATTAATCAAATCCATAAATTCTGATGTTACCTGAGGATTTATTAGACTAATATTCATAATGACGGAAAGATCCTTGCCAAGAAGATCAGAATCCAGTATTGTGGCATATTCCTTTATTACTTTAGAGGCTTCAAGCTTTTTTAACCTCTCGCTTACTGCGGATAAAGATAAAGAAACTTGATTGCTTATATCCGAAACAGATATACGCGCATTTCTTTCAAGTATTTCCAATATTTTTACGTCAATTATATCCATAAAATTTTCACCGTAAATATTCCTTTATATTCTAAAAAATTAGATAAAATATCAATAGCATGTATAGATATTAAGGATATTTTCCTTTACAAACACATTATAACCACAATATATCCTTTAAGTCAATGTATTTATTTAAGTACATAATTTTTTATAATTTATACAAAAATACTGAACCATATTTTAAAAGAAGACAGTGTTAACCAAAGAACAAAAATAAGTATTTAACAATGCCTAATATTCGTATACGCTGAAACATTAGAATCAGTCGTCATTAAATCTTCTACATTCAGCTTATGCACATCATCGTGTCCATTGGACCTTGCGTAGACTTTCAATTCTTCGGCTGTACCGTTATAGAAATTTGTGAATCTATCAATAGCCTTATCCATGTTAAATAGCTTTCTTAGGTCTTCGTCTTGAGTAGCAATACCCACTGGGCAAGTTCCTGTATGGCATACTTTTGATTGAATACATCCAATTGCAATTAATGAAGCTGTTGCTAAAGCAATTGCATCAGCACCTAAAGCTAAGCCTTTCGCGATATCTGAACTATCTCTAAATCCTCCCGTAGCACATAAGGTCACATCGCTGCCAACTGAGTCTAGATATTTTCTTGCTCTATATATGGCATAAATAGCTGGAATTCCAACATTGTCTTTTAAAAATTTAGGAGATGATCCTGTTGCGCCACCTCTACAATCTATCGTGATAAAATCCGGATTGGCTTTCAACGCAAAAGCAAGATCTTCTTCTAATCTGCCTGTTGCTATTTTAATACCAATTGGCACACCTTCTGTCACCAATCTAATCCTGTCCACCCTTTTTATCAAGTCGTCTAAACTATCAACACCGGCAAGACGTCCCGGAGACACAGAATCTTCACCCTCTTTAAGACCTCTGATTTTTGCTATTTCAGGGGTAATCTTTGATGCGGGCAAATGTCCCCCAAGTCCAGGCTTGACACCCTGCCCAATCTTCAGCTCTACAGCGTCAGCCTTCTTCATCACCTCTTCATCATAGGAGAACATTGCTGTTCCTTGTTCATAGATATAGATGTCGGCAGCATCTCTAGATGCTTGCAGCATGCCACCTTCTCCTGAACACATTGCAGTACCGACAATCGCACTACCTTTAGCCATAGCAATTTTAGCTTCTCTTGATAGGGCACCAAAAGACATATGTGATACATAAAAAGGTAATGCTAATACCAACGGCTTACGTGCATTTTTGCCGATAATTGTTTGTAATTTGACAGGAATATCGCCATTAAGTGGCATTGGGTCTAATTGACTTCCTTTAAATAAAATGGTTTTAAAGTCTGGGAAAGATTCTAGTGTTCTCATTGCAGAATTTTCACTTTTACCAGTTGTTGCCAATCTATTTATTGAATCAAATTTGCTGTCGAATCCTTCTACGTTTAATTTACTCTTCGGATTTTTTACCAATCCATCATCTTTGAACTTTAAGTACCAATGTTGGCCGTTACAGTATGGCTTGTTCTTTGAATGTCCACACCGGCATAGGGCATAGTGCTCCTTTGATTCAGGTTGATCTTCCACTTCTAAACTAATACCTCCCTTAACAAAATAAGGCCCATCTTCAGAAATAGTTACTGTTGGTTTATCAGAGAATGAGTCATATTTAACACCATCTATTGAATAGCTAAGTGCTCCTGATGGACATTTTCTAATTGTTTTAATTATCTTATCAACAGTTTCTGCATCTGGGTCAATCCAAGGGGTTGATCTCATTCTAAATACTTTAGGTAAACCATCTGTGCAAAAACCAGCATGAGAACAAATGCCTCGATCATCATGAATGGTAATTTCCTTACCAATATAAGCTTCCGATAATCTTGGTAGATGTCCTTCTTCTTTATGATCTTTAAATTCAATCCTACCATGGGTGCCATCACAATAGGGTTTGGTACTTGATTCTCCACATCGACACAGCGCCACTGCCGGTGAATCTATCTCTGCCTCTATACCAACTGATTCTTGTATGTGTTTTAGGTTCGTTAAGACATATGGACCATTTTTGGATGCATTTATGATTACTTTATTTGACATCGAATCCTCCTTTCTTTGCTACCATAATTCATTTAATTGTTAGTATAACTCATCTTATTCTGTTTATATAATGATAATCCTCTATTCTATTCACTTTAACGCCTACCTTCTGCCCAATATAATAATTAACCTGTGCAAAATCTTCAGCAATAATTTCATGAGACCCATTTTTTAGCTGATAATGATTTGT
The DNA here is from genome assembly GCA_038248745.1 of Peptostreptococcales bacterium. Taxonomy (GTDB): domain Bacteria; phylum Bacillota; class Clostridia; order Peptostreptococcales; family Anaerovoracaceae; genus JAENWH01. The sequence continues at coordinate 34,174 of JBBRXC010000002.1, forward strand.
ACGTCCTGATTTTTTGATATCTGTAATCAAATACTCGTTGCCTTCTATCAAAATAGAAATCTCATGTGGTCGTAAAAAGAGTTGTGCATCGCCGTCCTTGTTTTGGCGTGCTGGATAATCCCCGAGAAAAGAATAGAACACCTCATCTTTAACCTTACCATTAATCATATTGTATTCACCTAAAAAACTTGCCACCATTTCATTTACTGGTTTATAAAATATAGTGCTTGGCGAATCGATTTGTTGGGTTTTCCCTTCTAGCATGACAATAATCTTATCTGATAATGAGAGACTTTCATCCCTATCATGTGTCACAAAAATAATGGTTTGATTCAGATCCCTTTGAACTTCTAAGATTAATTGACCCATTTCGTTTCTCAGATTGGGATCGAGATTTGAGAAAGGCTCATCCATAAGCATCAGCGTTGGTTCAATAGCCAAGCCCCTTGCTATGGCAACTCTCTGTTGCTGCCCTCCGGAAAGCTCTCTAGGCATACGGTCAAGCAATGCCTCAATGCGAAATTTCTCCGCCAGAAAATTTGTTTTTTTGTCTATGGCCTTTATATCCCATTTTTTATTGCGTGGCCCAAAGTTTATATTTTCTCTTATGGTTAAGTGTGGAAACAAAGTTGGTGCTTGAAAAATATAGGACATGTTACGATCCGTCACCCTATTATTTAGGATGCTTTTACCGTCCATTAAAACATCTCCAGATGTAGGGGTTAAAAGACCAGCAATTATTTTAAGTAAGGTAGTTTTTCCGGCTCCGGTAGGTCCCAATACGGATACCAAATTACCCCTGGAAGCCTCCATACAAATATTATGCAGTATTTCGTTAGATCCATATTTAAATGATATATTTATTAATTCAAGTTTCATGCTCCTGCCTTCCTATTCGAATAAATAACTGACTACTTTAGCCTTGCGTTTTGAAATCCAATCAGCCCCCCAAAAGACTAAAAGGTTGATAAATATAAATCCCAATCCCAGTATAGCACCATTAATACTATCACCGTTGCTCATATAGGGGTACATGACCATGGAAAAGGAAATGATATTCCCTCCCCCAAGAATAAAAGTAGAGAAATATTCCGAGAAAGAAATCAGAAATCCTACTGCGCCCGAGAGCATAAACGCTGGATGAAGCAATGGAATTAATAGCTGTTGATAAAGTTGAATGGATGTACTTCCCAATGTTAAAGCAGCTTCTTCCATGTCCCTGCTGATTCCCTCAAAGAAGGAAATGCAGATGGTTGTGGTGTAAGGTATCGTTACCAACGTATGACCTATTACTACTGCGATGAATGAATTTGAAAGCCCTAACTTCGCGGTCATCAATTGGACGCCAATGAAAAGTGCCATCGAAGGTATAAATAGAGGAATGGAGTAAACCTTGCGGACCAAGCGAATTCCGATATTATCATATCGTGTTAGCGCTCTTGCAGTCATAGCACCTATAAAGGTTGCCAAAATAGCGTTTAAAATGCCAATAACAATGCTGCTTCTAACCCCTTCCCAAAATATTGGTGTGGCTGCTAGCAGTGTATGCCAATATTTTAATGTGAAATATGATGGCCATAAATTCGGATACGTATAATTTAAAAAAAACGCATTAAATACGATAAAAATCATTGAAAAAAGTATAACTGATGAAAAAATAAGCAAAATAAATTTTCTCATACCATACCTCTTCTCATCAGTTTCCCGATTAAGACAATATAGACTCCCGCTGTTAATACCCCTGCTATAAGCACTAAAATACTCATTGCCATCGTACTTGGAATTTGCTGTATATCAGGACTGATATACAAACTATACAATTTCACTTGTAATGCGACTGGTTCTATGGAACTAAGAATATACGGCGCTTCAAAGGAACCAATGGTAAAACCTAGCAATACAAAGGAACACCACTGTACTGTGCTGCATGTTAAAGGTAGGTACACCTTTCTAAAAAGTGTGAAATTTTCTGCCCCAAGTGTTAAAGCCACTTCTTCATATTGTTTACTAACTCTAGACATAACATTAATTGTAAATAGGGCCACAAATGGCGTACCTTTAAAAATATACACCATAATAATGCCAATACCTAAAGGTTCATTAAGCAATACTGGGAATTGAGAAGCTTCTTTGATGAATCCAAATGCATATAAAACTCTTGATAAAAATCCAGACTGGCTAAAAAAAGTTGTAATAATAAAGATGGCATACAAGTATGGCAAAACCAGTCCAAGTTGTAGAATTTTTTGTGTGATCCATTTTAGTATAATATGGTTAGATGAAATAAAACAATAGGCCAAGAAAACTCCCAATGCAGAAGCAGTGAAGGTGGAAACGACTGCTAGATAAATAGAATACCCTAAGCTTTCCCAAAACCCGACATTAGTTAGAATTGTTGTATAGCTATGTACGTTTAGTTGTGTCAACCCAATGCTTGGTATATATCCAAAACTTTCAAGGATAGACGCCAAAAGACCACCGCCAATAAATACAATGTATAGGAGGCAAACTGGAAGGATTAGAAGAAAAGAAATCCTTTTTTCACTATATAAACTCTCTATTTCCCGGCGATTTTCTCTGTCCATAGGTTTTCTATCCAATCAATATATTCAACTTGCATTTCGGGGAGTCTGTTACTAAAAAGCATTTCCATATCCATTGAGGACGGTCCTCCTTGGACATCTGTTAGTTTCCGTTTCGTAACGCCATCAATTTTCCTTAGATCTAAAGCGGGAACATCCCCCCATACTTCAGGTTTATATTTTTCAATCTGGGCTTTAGGACTTTCTAAAAAATCGATGACGATCAAAGCAGCAGCCTTATTGGGCGCATTATATGGGATTGCCAAATAATGAGAATTCCCAATGGTTCCTGTATCGAAGACGTAGGTTCTCACCGTCTCAGGGTAAATCCCCTTCAAGACCATCCCATTGGTTTTACCAACTTCAAATCCCATTGTAAATAAAACTTCTCCGTTTTTGAATAACGCATCTAACTGTGCTTGATTTGCCGGATAGGCTTTTCCTTGACGCCAAGAATACTTGTTGAGTTCCGTAAAATAATCCACCACTGGTTTGGAGATTTCATCGAATTCAGACTTTGTCAATTCAGTTTGGAAAAGATCTCGTTCTCCTGTTAGCTCATAATAAGCGGTTCTGACAAATGCACTTCCAGCGAAATCGTCCGGTAGCTTTGGATAAGTGAATTTCCCGGGGTTTTCTTTAGCCCAAAGGAGGAGTTCGGCAAAATTTCTAGGCGGATCGGTTACTATTTTTGAATCATAACTAAATACTAGCTGGGCCCTTCCCCAAATAGCTTCATACCCTTCGATAGGTATTCCTGTATCAATATTTAAATCTGATGCCTCAAGTTGATAGAAACTATTTAGATTTGGGAGCACCTCTGTGAAAGGTCCCCAGATTAGGTCTGCATCTTTGGCCATTCTAAAATTCTCGGCATTGATCCATAACAAATCGGCAGTACCTGCATTAATATTGTTTTTTTTATCATTTAGAAGTTTACTAAGATATTCTGGAGGATTCATAGGCACCCGTCTCAGTGTAATACCATAATTTGCGTTAAGGTGATCACTAACATAGCCATCCATATATTGATTCACTGCTTCATTGCCACCCCACATGAAAATGGTTACCGTTTGATTTTTTCCATCCTGAAGAACCTGTGCCCATTCGGTATATGTCTCTTTGGAAATCTCTTCAGAACGAGCATTTGTACCACAGGCAGTTACTGAAATTATCAGTATGATTAGTAATCCAAAGACTATAAAGTTCTTTTTTATCATCACTATAATGTTTCCTCCCCTCTCAAGTTGCTTATTTCGGTTGGTGTTGATCAGCCTTTTTCCTGAAATTAATAAAAGCTCTTATGGTGTAGACAAGGATTACAACTACCACAATCGCCATTGAATAGGTGAAAAATTTGTCGTTATAAGCACTTAATTTATGAATTTCATTTCCAACAGTTGAATAAACAATGGTAGCCGGGAGCATTCCAATACCTGTAGAAATTAAAAAAATACCTATCTTCATTCTACTAAGCCCTGCAGCATAACTTATAAAGTCAAATGAAACAAATGGCAACAGTCTTGCAATTAAAACAACCCTGAATCCATATTTCCCACTGATTTGATCAATTTTATTCCAGGATTTTTCGTTTTTATAGCGCTTTCGAACAAATTTTTCGCCTAGTATTCTTGCTAATAAAAAAGCAACAACCGCACCCGCCATAGCCCCCACCCAAGAAATAAAGGCGCCCCAAAAAATTCCAAATACGATCCCGTTGGCCAAGGTCACTAAAAAAGATGGGAGTGGAAAGGCAACTGCCTGAATAATCATTAATAAAATACTGAATAGGGGCGCAAAGACTCCCCAGGATTGAATCAAGGAGACAACATCATCAATGGAGCCTTTTGATAGGGTCAAAAAAAAGCCTACCAGGTCACCTCTATAGAAGTAAATCCAACCTGCTATTCCACAAAGAACCAACAACCATAACCACTTTGTGCCTTTACTGATTTGTATCATATCAATTTTCCGTCCTGTTTCCATCCAACAATTTAGCTTCTTTGATGAATCTGTTGAAGCGAATTAATCCAGTGTATAATATTAGTATGTTTAGTACCATCAAAATCCAGTTTGTGTAATAAGGTATAATCAGCATGAGAGAAAAGAATATGAAAGTTTCTGTACGCTCAATAAGGCCTACATCATAATGCATACTCTTATTACCTGTATTTTGGTAAAGCGCTCCTGCTGCCATAAAGGTAGAAAAATTGAAAATAACCATCGTTAAAAATAGGATATACATGAAACTGTACTGGGGAAAGCTTATTGCAAATCCAATAATAAGAGAGGCTTCCACCATGCGATCCATAATTAAGTCCATAAAAGCCCCTGCCTTTGAGGATTTACCCGTCAACCTGGCAACAGATCCATCTAAAACGTCAAGAAAGCCTGAAATCCAAAGTAACATCAATGCGATTCCTAGTTTGTTCAATATAACTGCAGGTCCAACACATAGACCTAGAACGAAAGCAACTATGGTAATTTGATTCGGACTTATTTTCATAGAAACTAACCCCTTGCCTATTCGATCAAAAGCAGGTTGGAAAATATGTCTCGCCTTGCTATCAATCATTGCCTTTCTCCTTTCCAAACTTACTTCTTTTTTTAAAGATTAAGATGATTAGGGTATACAAGACTAAAAATGCAAGGGAGCTTATAAGAAGTATTGCATTGTCTTTGCTACCAAAAGCAGCAAATGAGACATAAACATACACCCCAGTCCCAGGAAGCATTCCTAAAAAGGTTGCTAGCGCATAATCTTTAAAGCTTATTGGGGTAAGGCCGGATAGATAGTTGATCACATTAAAAGGAAAAATGGGTAGCAAACGAATATATAATAGATAGATGAATCCATTTTTTTCAATTGATTTCTCCATCTTGTCTAAATTGCCATCCGAAGGAATAAGGTGTTCGACGAGGTCCCTCCCTAGAAATCTAGAAATGGCAAAGGTTATCTGGCATCCAATGTTGGATGCAATCACAACATAAAGAATACCTTGCCATAGTCCAAAGATAGGGCCCGCCACAATAGTCAACAGTGTGCCAGGGATAGCTAAAATAACACCGAGTATATAAACTCCTATATAGACGAAAGGCGCATAGGGATTCGAGCGAAAGGTCTCTATCTCGGATAGAATATTATTTAGGTCAATTTTACCGGTTATTGCTATCGCAATAATACTTATTATAATAACAACAAGTATTGAAAATTTAATATAAAATTTTAATGATACAGATTTCTTAAACATTTGTAATGATCGCCTCCTGCTGTGAATTTATAACTGTATTTAGCTTTTCATACTCCTCATAAAGTTTCTGTCAATATAGTCTTTTATATGCCAGCAAAGTTTACCCTCCATAATAATTCCTTTATATTGTAGCAATCCCTTATGGCCTCCGACTGAAATGATGGACAGATAATCCTTTTGCGGTTTGTAGGCTTTTAACAATTGACCATTCATAGAGGCTTTCATATTATGATAAAGATAATCTGCCTCCCGCACGGCATATACGCCTGCTTTTCTTATATATTGTTCTTTATTGAAACCGATGCAGTCTCCAGCACCAAAAATTCTAGGATCATTAATCGACTGTAAATACTTGTTAACGAGCACATACCCTCTTCCATCTGTCTCAATTCCTGAGGATTTAATAATTTCACTTGCTTTTGGGCCCGTTGCCCAAAAAATAAAACTAAAGGGTACAACCGTCCCATTATTTAGAAGAGCCCTGTCTTTTTTTAACTCTTCAACGCTCAGTCCAAGGATCGATTCCATTCCTTCATTCTTTAACTTTTCAGTTATATGCTTTTTAAAGTTTTCTTGATACCCTGTTGCAACTTTAATTTGACTATCAATAATAGTTATACTAAAAGATTTATTATGGTGCATAAGTACCATTTTTAAAGAGAGTGCTAATTCAATACCTGCCGGTCCTCCACCCGCAAAAATGATTGGCTCGTCAAAGCCTGACTGTTCCATAAGCTCCTGTTTATGACAAATTATATTGTTGAAAGGTTTGATTTGTTTGGCATACTCTTTAACTCCAGCCAATTCCAACCCTTGCACTTCTGATCCAATATCTATGGAAAGAAAATCAAAATGCATCAGGTTGTCGTTTCCCAAGAGAACGGAACACTCCTTTTGCTGAATTAATAATACTTCTTCCTCTATAAAGGTAACATTGGACCTTTTAGATAATTCCGCTAAATCAAATCGTAAATCTTCTTCTTGATAAATACCCTCTAAAAAACCACCCAACATTCCGGAATAGTATTGCCAGCGACTTTTAGAAACAAGAACCACGTCGTAATCCTCATAGCCACCTTTATGGCGCATTAAATACATAAACTTTACATGTGCATGGCCTCCACCTATTAGGATTATTTTCTTTTTGTCTGTGCGATTTCTGTCTTTTAACAATTCAATCACCTCAAAATTCAAATAAATAATGTTTTATAATATAATTGTTATAGATTTATGATGAAGCGAAGAAGCTTCTTTTGCCACTCTTTAAAGTTCCTTAAGGTCCATTGGGTGGATGTTGCTTGAAAAATCTCCGCCTCTGTAGGATAAGATAGAATAAATTTCGTAAATGCGCTTGGCCCAAGCTTCTTACTAATGGCCATGCTTGCAAGAGGAATAATCTCACCTGCCTTATCACCAACTAACGTAGCGCCTATGATATGGTTTTTATTATCAATGATTAGTTTTAAGAATCCTTCTGTGTCTTGTTCCGTTACAAATCTGTCAATCTCTTTTGTCTGTATGATGATACTATCCTTAAAAAGATTTGCTTTTTTTGCATCCTCCTCTAAGTAACCCACATGAGCAATTTCAGGATTGGTATAGGTTGTCCATGGTAATATGGAATAATTTGTCTTGGCATTCAACCTTAACAATGTATTTCTGATAATAATGCCTGCTTGATGTCCTGCCATATGTGTAAATAAAAATGGTCCTGTACAGTCCCCACAGGCATAAATATTGTCTATGTTTGTCTGCATCTTATTATTTGTTTTTATAAATCCTCTTTGATCGGTTTCAACACCTGCATTTTCAAGCCCGATGCCACGAGTAACAGGTTTTCTCCCAAGTGAAATTAATAGATGTGTTCCCTCAATTTCAAAAATTTCTCCATTTTCTTCTACAACTACTGAAATACCTCTTTGATTATTTTTAACGTTGATTATTTTAGTATTCAAATGCAACTGAATACCGTCTTCTCTCATACGTTTTTCCATGATTGGAGATACTTCTGGCTCGTCTTTCTTGAAAAGATGGTCGGAATGGTCGATGATAGATACCTTTGAGCCCAAATGTCTGATCCCTTGACCTAGTTCAAGCCCAATTGGACCAGCGCCCAATACAATAAGATGGCTTGGCTGCTCTTTTAAATCAAAGAAATTCTTGTTTGTTAAATAAGATACGTCCAAAAGTCCTTCAATAGGCGGTATGACAGGTTCGGATCCCGTAGCTATAACGATATACTTGGCCGTGTAAAGTATATTGTCAGCTTTAATTGTATGACTATCAACAATTTCAGCTTTGCTCCCTACTACTTTAACACCCATTCTTTCAAACCGAGAAATTGAGTCGTGTGGCTTTATTAAATCAATGGCCTCTCCTACTTTACTCATTACAGTAGCAAAATCTATGGTTATATCCCCAGGATGGATACCCATTTTATAGGAATTTCTCATATTATAAGCAGTATGCGCGCACTTTAGAAACGCCTTACTTGGCACACAACCGTTATATAGACACTCTCCCCCCGTTTTGTTAGATTCAAACAAGACCACCTTAGCGCCTATCGATGCAGAACCAGCTGCAGTAACCAAACCACCACTTCCAGCTCCTATTACGGCAATATGAAAATCGTATTTCATGTTAAGTCTCCTTACTATAACTTTTGGATACTTTTTTTAGATTTATTCTTCTTTTAAATCTTCGTAAAACTGAAAATGATTTCACTTACATATTATTTTACATTTTGAATAAGGGCTATTAATAACCCTGCAATAGCCTTCTTCGTTCTTTCGTCTATCAAATTGCCGTCTTCATCAAACTTTGTATTTGCTTTGGCAATAAATACTTCAGGTTTGTTCAAAGGGATAAGATTCAAGGCAACACATACCTGCCGCAAATGATACTGAACTCTAATCCCACCATACATGCTTGGTGATGCACTCATTATTGCAAGTGGTTTTCCGTATAAAGGCAATTCATCTCCTCTAGATGCCCAATCTAGGGCATTCTTCAAAACAGGTGGTATTGAAAAATTATATTCAGGCGTAGAAATTAGTACAGCATCCGCTTCAAAAAGTTTCTTTTTAAAGACAGTGACTGAAGCAGGTGTTCCCTGTACTTCAATATCTTCATTGTAGAAAGGTATATCAGCAAGATCTATAATATCCAATATGGCATTCTCCGGAAGTAGCATTTGCGCAGCCCTTAATGCGGCTTTATTAAATGAATTACGCCTTAAGCTTCCTGTGAACCCTACAATCCTTATTACTTTATCCATCATCAATCTTATCTCCTTATTAATTTCTGTAATATATTTTATAATAGTTATAATTCCGTTTAATATAATTTATTATACCACGAAATTATTTTGTAGCACACTCAATAATATCTCACTGAATTTTTTATTAGAAATATGATTATTTATCTGTGATAGGGTATAAATATATACATAAATGAATGAAATGGAGGTATTATTATGAATACGGCACAATTAGAACGAATGAGAACGGGCAAAGGATTTATTGCGGCGCTAGATCAAAGTGGCGGAAGTACACCTAAAGCACTTGAAACATATGGTGTTTCCAAAGACGCCTATACCGGCGAAGAAGAAATGTATCAAGTGGTTCATAAGATGAGGTCAAGGATTATGGAAAGTCCTGCTTTCACTAAAGAAAGAATTCTTGCTGCCATTCTTTTTGAAAAAACCATGGATTCAAAAGTCGAAGGGCAATTCAGTGCTGATTACCTGTGGGAAACAAAAGGAATTATATCATTTCTTAAAGTGGATAAAGGGTTAGCTGATTTGGAAAATGGCGTTCAGTTAATGAAACCAATGCCGAATTTAGATGAATTACTTCTTCGAGCAAACGAGCGTCGTATCTTTGGCACTAAAATGCGTTCGGTCATAAAAGAAGTAAATGAAGTTGGCATAAAAGCAATCGTTGACCAACAATTTGAGATTGGGAAAATTATTTCTAAAGCTGGATTGATTCCTATCCTTGAACCTGAAGTGGATATTCATATGACCGATAAAAAGTTAGCTGAATCTATGCTTAAACAAGAACTCTTGAAAAATATTAAGGAATTGGATGAGGATACAAAAATTATGCTTAAACTTACTATACCGGATCAAGATAATTTTTATGAAGATCTGATGGAATTCCCAAATGTTGTTCGTATCGTAGCCTTATCAGGTGGCTATTCTAGGCAAGAGGCAAGCGAAAAACTGGCAAAGAATCATCATTTGATTGCAAGCTTCTCGCGGGCACTGTCAGAAGACTTAAATGTTAACCAAACTGATGATGAATTTAACAAAATGCTAAATGGATCAATTGAAATGATTTATGAAGCTTCGGTTAAATAAAATTACAAAAAAGCAACCGATTCTGTTCTTAGGAATCGGTTGCTTTTTTGTTTCTTCTTTTGTATATTAATCATTTCTCATTACACGCATGGCGTTTATTACGGCAATCAAGGTTACGCCTACATCAGCAAATACAGCCTCCCACATTGTAGCGATACCTCCAGCTCCTAAAACAAGTACGATTGCTTTAACGCCCAATGCAAAAAATATGTTTTGCCAAACAATGTTTCTTGTCTTTTTTGCTATTTTTATAGCACTCACAATCTTCGAAGGTTCATCTGTCATGATTACAATGTCAGCTGCTTCTATTGCTGCATCAGATCCCAAACCGCCCATTGCGATACCAACATCGGCACGGGTAAGCACAGGCGCATCATTTATGCCGTCTCCGACAAATATGAGTACCCCTTTTGTTAGTTTTTGTTTTTCCAGTAATTCAAGTTGTTCAACCTTTTGAGCAGGTAGGAGTTCCGAATATACTTCATCAATGCCTAACTGGCTGCCAATCTTTTCGCCGACTGTCTTATTGTCACCTGTGAGCATAACCAACTTTTTTACGCCAATGGCCTTAAGCTCCTGCATCGTCTTTTGTGAATCATCCTTCACTTCATCAGAAATTACCAAGTAGCCCGAATAGGTACCATCAACAGCTATGTGAAGAACTGTTCCTAGTTCTTCAGGCTCGACAAATTGGACATTCTCTTTGTTCATCAATTTCATATTCCCTACAAGGATTTCTTTACCCCGAATTTTTGCTTTGATCCCTTGTCCGGAGATTTCATTATAGTTACCAATTTCACTTTTATTAATTTCTTTTCCATATGCCTTCAGTATTGAAATTGCAATAGGATGACTTGAATAACTTTCAGCATATGCTGCATACTCAAGTAAACTCTCTTCATTTTCATTACTAAAGGTATTTATTTTTGTCAGTATAAATACACCTTTTGTAAGTGTTCCGGTCTTATCAAAAACTATTGTATCAACATTATTTAATGCCTCAAGATAGTTGCTTCCCTTCACAAGGATACCGTTCTTAGATGCTTTTCCAATCCCGCCAAAAAAA
>JBBRXC010000003.1:0-37187 GCA_038248745.1 Peptostreptococcales bacterium
ATGCACACCGTATTTTTCCATTGTAGAAACTGGATCCTGAGATAATACAGTGATTTCAATATGGTCTAACTTCTCTTTTAAATTATCAACAACTGCTCTTAGAATTGATTCATCTCCAATATTATTAAATCCATAATATCCTGAAATAAGCAATTTATTTGTCTTGTTACTACTCAAGCGGAACTCCTTTACTTTCAAGAAGGTTTTTCAAATATTTGAGATATCCTTTGTGTAATGCTTCAAATATAAGTATCCCAACGATCCCAACCATTATTCCTATCATCAATGAATACCCTGTTCTGAAAAATCCCAAATACAAAGGTGTTCTGATGTGCATAAATGTGTTAATCACCGATGTAACACCAAGAACCCCACTTAATCCAAATATAATCGTCCAGAGTTTAAACCCTCTGATGGAGGAATAAACCATCAACATAATTGCTGGAAATGCAAACAAGAATTCTTTTGTTCTTGGCCTTGCCACTAAAGCGTTTTCTAAATCATTTCTAAGGATCATTTCAAAACTTGAAACCTGAATAGAAGAATCATGTCCCGTTCTTATGATGTAATAAGCGCCTACTGCTCCCAACACTGCTGCAAGTAGAACCATCCAGACCTTGACATTGGTATTGATCATATCCCTAATATCTAAGAATTCCAGCTTTCCAGGTTTTTCCTTTCTGTTTCCAAAACCGAAGTATGCCAGATAGGCGATGGCAAAGTAAGCAATCGGCAGAAGCTGCGCGACTTTTACACCTCTGAAAATATCAATCTCCAGCATATAATTCACGGATGAAATTGGTGCTGCAGTAAACATTCCTCCTATGAGTGCGACTAAAACGGAAAGAACAAGGGTCATGACAGATAATATGATGATTTTAGTTAACTTTGTGTCCCTTCCCAGATTGTCAGCGAAATCTTTACTTAACTTTGTATATAAAGTGACGGCTATGCACCCAAAGATGACTGCAGAAGAAAAGCTCTCAATCAGTGCAATCCAGTTAGGAAGAAGCAGATACACCCCCACTACCCCCAGAAATCCAATGGACGCTAAAACTACTTTTGTTTTCCTTTTTATTGGCAGAAAAGCCTCTACTAAAAGAATCCCAGAAAGAATACACCCAAAACCTAAAATCAATTTCAAGATAGGATTGATTTGCTGATTTGACATGATTGTTGCATCACCAAAGGAGATATGATTCTCACCCAGTCTAGTTTTTAAGTTTTCAAACATTTTTTCGTATACTACCGGATCTGTTACATAAGTGTGAAGGTCTTTAAATTCCATCACTGGCTTGAAGTAAATCACTCTAATATTTCTTTCTGTAACTGCTCTGAACAAAGTATTTTCAATTTCTTCCGCGCCTGCATAACCGTAATACTGATATCTATTTTGTATATAATTCCAAACTGAAAAGATTCTTACCGTATTATAATTATTGGCTTTTGCTATATCTTCCACGCCATACTGCATAATATTCTGCAACTGTGTTGTGTTTTCTATTAAACCAATTGCAATGTTATTTTTATTAAGATACGCTTCAACCGTTTCAACGCCATCATCATAGCCTATTACAGCTTCCCCGCCCACGATAATATATTTTGGTTTAATTTTGTATTTCTCGTATTCGCCAATGACAGCTTTCGCATATTTCATGTCATTCCAGCCATTATAGCTTAAGGTTCTAGGAACAATTTCCATTCCTGCCGCTTGAATTTTTTTTACTTTTTCCGGCAAAAATCCCAAACTTATATACATTAGTTTTGAACCTTCGGCATCCACTTTTTCCATAAATCCTGCATTTTTTGAATTCATTTCTTTATATTTTTCCGTATATAGTGTTACATCGGAAGTGCCATTCAATACAGCAAAGCCTTTTTCGTCACTTTTAACGATGAAATACATGTCTGGTTGAAAACGTTCTTTTATCGCATTTAAAACAAAGTTGCTGGTTTCTGAATTGTCCAATTCAACCAATACATCATAGGAATCAAAACTATTTCTTTCCAACTCTAAAACCAATTCTGAAGGATATTGATCCCTCCAGTTTGCTTGTTTCGTAATTTCGCCCATTAACTTTCCACTTACAGGTATTTCAATATCATCCATGAGAGACATGATATTTTCTTCAGAAAGGCCGACCTTTGTGATCCCCATCTTCGTCTTAAATTCATTTAACCACCAAGAAACATCTTTATCTGATTGTTCCGCCATTGCTACCAATTCGTTATAGTCTAAAACAACATCATAAGATTTATTATTACTTTCAATAATACCTCTTCCGCCAATAATTGTAACAGCAACAATAAATGCCACTACGATTCCCATCAAAATATATTTGTTATTTTTAATGAATGCTTTCATATTTTGCTCCCTTTATTGTATAGTATAGTTTCCTCGAATGAGAACCCAAGCCTCGGTTGATACAGCAATTCCCCTGCCGTCTTTTCTTGGAATCAGAAGCAAATGATTTGCTGCCACTGGGTTGCCTGTCATTAAATCTTTACCGGCTGAAATATCGGACACACCATTTGCCCCATTATCTATCGCTGTGGCTTCACCACTTCTAAGAATTATTTCCGTCCCCTCGTCTCCAATGAGCGTTTGTCCAGCTTCAAGTTTAACTGGCAAATAGGTGACTTTGCTATCCACATAACTTTTGGTGACAACTGGGTCCGTTTCTGAACCAGGCGAATTTACTGCCCCCGAAACCACCCCTATTCCAAGTATAAAAACGCCAATCAAGACTATTATTGTAATTTTTTTCATCTGCACACCTATCCCTTTACCATTATCTGCAATGCTTTCGCCGTGTAATAACAAATATCCCCTGCAATAAGCCCGTGCTCTCCAATATCATCTTTTGCCAGATCTCCCGCCAGCCCATGAACGTATACCCCTATTTTAGCTGCCATTTGAGGTTCATATCCTTGTCCGCATAAACTGGTGATTATTCCTGTCAAAACATCTCCTGTTCCACCAGTTGACATGCCTGAATTTCCACTTTTATTTACCACGATTTCTTTCCCATCAAAAATAATACTGTTATGCCCTTTTAAAACAACAATCGCATTTGTAAGCTTATGGAGTTCCCTTGCAATTTCTTCTCTATTCATGTTATCAGCAGATTTTTCATCACGAGAAAGGAGCCGCATGGCTTCCCCCATATGAGGTGTTATAATTACTGTTGATGGAGTGTTTTTTAACAGGTCCAGCCTGTGATCTTCAGAAAGCATGTTCAATCCGTCTGCATCAATTACAATCGTTTTGTTGTATTTGTAAAGAATTTCTTGCAAAAGCAAAAAATCTTCCTCATTGTTTCCAAGACCAGGCCCAAAAGCAATTGCATCAAACTTTTCCAGGTTGGAGAGGATATTTTCTTTTGGCATACATGTCGCCTCAATAACCGCAGTTTGAACAATTGGTAAAAGGTCAGGCGGCACACTGACCTGAACCAGCCCGCAACCAGATCTCAACGCACCTCTCGCACAAAGAACTGCAGCACCTGCCATTCCCCTACTCCCGGCAATGATTAGTATTTTTCCATAATTTCCTTTATAGCTGTCAGGGTTTCTCTCTATTAATTTAAACATCATCATAACCCAAGAATCAATGTGGCCAATAAGAAATAAGTGACCACAGAAATCATATCCGTTATGGACGCAATCATTGGACTGGCCATTAAAGCCGGGTCAATTCCTACTTTTTTCGCTGCCATAGGGAGCATGCTCCCAATACTTTTTGCTGCCATTACAATGATTAACATGGAGGCACAAACCGCAAGTCCTATCCATGGGCCTTGTCCATCCAGCCAGCAAATTCTGGCGAAATTAAGTAAACTTAATATTATTCCAATAAAAAAGCTTACTCTTAACTCTTTCCAAAGCACCTTACCTGCATCTCGTAGTTCAACATCTCCCAGCGCCATACCACGAATAACAAGGGTTGCTGATTGAGATCCAGAATTTCCTCCAGTTCCCATGAGCATTGGAAGATAGGCAACAAGTGAAATTACCTGAGATAAAACATTTTCAAAACTGGAGATAATACCTCCTGTAATTACATAAGAAAGCATTAAAATAAACAACCAGGGGAGTCTATTTTTTATATGCTTCCATACACTTATATCCAAATATTCAGCATCCCCTGAGTCAATAACACCAGCCATTCTCTGGAAATCCTCTGTTGTCTCTTCTTCTATAACATCTAGAATATCATCTACTGTGATAATACCTACTAGTCTATCCTCATTATCCACTACCGGTATTGCAAGAAAACCATACTTTTTAAATGCTTCTGAGACCACTTCTTGGTCATCATGAACATTAACACATATAAAATCTTCATGCATCATATCATTAATTTTTGCATTACTTTCAGAAACAACTAAAGTTCTAAGTGACACGATTCCTATCAGTTTTCTTCCTTTTTCTTTGACATAGCAGGTATAGATGGTTTCGCTGTCCATTCCTTCTTTTTTTATATGAGCCAATGCCTGCTCAACGGTCATCTCCTTGCTTAAACTGATGTAATACGGTGTCATCAGACTTCCCGCAGAAGTATCCGGGTAATTTAAGAAGGTATTGATCAGTTTTCGTTCCTCTTTTGGTGTTTTTTCAAGAATTTTATCCACAAGATTTGCCGGCAATTCCTCAAGTACGTCAATCATATCATCGAAATCCAGTTCATCAAGAATATATATTATTTCCTTATCTGTAATAACATTGATGATCGCAACCTGATCTTCCACAGGCAAATAGGAGAACACTTCAACGGAAACATCCTTTGGCAGTGTTCTGAAAATAATCACCGTTTTTTCTATTCCAAGAGCTTCCAGAACTTCCTCCAGAATTTCAGCAATATCAACTTCATTATTTTTCAATAGCGCGTCTCTAGCCGCTACGTATTTTTTATTGTTAAGCAGAAATATTATATTTTCAACAATTTCCTCGAAAGTCTCCCCAAAATTCTTCTCAACTGTATTTTCTTTTTCCATCTTTTCACCCCCTGCGTCTGTTGTTGATCACTCTAATATATAATTCCTCCACCTGCTGTCCAAACTCCTCCACTGAAAATTTTTGTGCCTTTATGACTGCATTTTTTTTGAAAAATGCCAGTTTAGCTTTATCATCCAGCAGCAATTCTATTTTATCGATAAACTCTCTTTCTTTTTCAAAAGTGTATCCATTATATCCCTCTTCTACTACATCCAAAAGGCATTCATCTTTTCTGCAAATTAATGGCAAACCACTTGCCATTGCCTCAATATATGTAAGTCCTTGGGTTTCACTGGTTGACGCACTAATAAAAATATCACCAAGATGATAATACTTGTGAACATCATCCTGAGGAACCATCCCTGTGAATATGACCAATTTCTCCAATCCAAGGGACTTGGTATGTTCTTCAAGCTCTTTTCGGACCGGGCCATCCCCAACAATCAGTAATTTTATATCTCTTCCCTCTTTTGACAGGGGTCTCATCAGATTTATCAGTTCATTAATATTTTTCTCTTTTCCAAGTCTTCCAATCGTTACCAGCACACTATCTTTTTCCGAAATATTTAACGACTTTTTCATGGCAGCTTTCTCATCTGGGTTAAGTTCTACTTTAAATTTATCCAAATGAATACCTGTAGGTATTTCAACAATATCTCTTTTAACACCATAAGATTTCAATGCACCCATCACCTTATTCGTTGGGACAATTACCTCATCTGCTTTTATTAATGCATGCCTGGAAAACAAAGCAACGGCTTTTTTACCAAGTCGCTTGCTGGGAAAAATATAATGTGTATAGTCTTCATACATAGTATGATAGGTATGTACCATTGGTATATGAAGCTTATAGGCGATTTGCCTGGCATACAGGCTTGTAGTAAACTCTGTTTGGGTATGAATAATATCCGGTTTCCATTTTATAATTTCTTTGATATAATGGTGGAAAGGTTTAACAGTCATCCTTGCCTGGGGATAGACTCTTACTGGAAGAGATCCTATATAAAAAACATCCCCAGATATATTTGAAGCCCTCGTATTAGATAAGGTTAAGATTTTTACATCATGTCCTCTTTTCTTCAGTTGCTCATATAAATTAAATGTTGAAATCACTACCCCATTAATAATTGGTTTATATACATCCGTTGTTATCAATATTTTCATTGAACGCCCCCCTTGTTTACATGCAGATATTATATTTTAACACTACTATTAATATTTATCAATAAATTGTGATAAAGTCACTTACATATTGGGTATAAAAAAAGTATAATAACACTATAATAATTAAAAAAAATGATAATTTTAAAAGAGAAAGGTTTAAGGTACATAACATGGCATTAAAAATAACAAAAGAGAATTTTCAGAAAGAAATAGTAGATTCCGAATTACCAGTACTGGTTGATTTCTGGGCAGCTTGGTGTGGCCCTTGCAAAACTGTAGGTCCTAAGATAGAAGAGCTTTCAGTTGAGCTTGAGGGAAAAGCAAAGGTTTGCAAGATTAATGTGGATGAAGAAATGGCATTGGCTCAACAATTTAGCGTCATGTCTATTCCTACTATGGTTGTATTTAAAGGCGGAAAAGAAGTTCAAAGAGTGGTGGGCGCCAGAGGGAAAGAAGAATTAAGATCATTATTGGGAGTTTAAATTAAATATGGCATATTTAATTGTTTTTCTTGAGGGGATAGTAACATTTATATCCCCTTGTTTGCTTCCAATGCTTCCTTTGTATGTCGCCTATTTTGCCGGAGGAGACGCAACTAAAACAACTCCTAAAGTCTTATATAACGCCTTAGGTTTTGTACTTGGCTTCACACTGGTATTTGTTACTTTAGGTGCTTTCGCAGGAACACTGGGTAAGTTTATATTGAATAATGAAACCATTTTCAATCTAGTTTCGGGGCTGGTCATTATCATCTTTGGTCTCAGCTTTATTGGTTTAATAAAGCTGCCGTCGATTCACATTCATAAAAACTCAGTTATTCAGACAAACGCGTTGACCCCAGCAAAATCAATTTTATTTGGCATTGTATTTTCAATAAGCTGGACACCTTGTGTAAGTGCTTTCTTAGGTTCTGCACTGATCCTAGCATCGCAGCAGGGTTCGGTTTTTAAAGGGATTATCATGCTTCTGTTATTTTCAGCTGGGCTTGCTATACCTTTTATTGCAAGTGCTGTTTTAATTAACAGTTTAAAGAGTACTTTTGATTTCTTGAAAAAACACGCTAAAATAATCAATTACGTTTCTGGAAGTTTATTAATTCTATTAGGTATTTTGATGATGGCGGGGAGGCTACTATGAGTAACAAAAATCGTACTATTTTAGGCGGAATAATGTTGGTTGTATTTTTAGTGGGTGCATACCTTATCTATGGTGTTTTTGGTGGGCAGGATGAGTTGATTCCAGCAGGCAATGGCACCCAGACCAAGACAATGTCACTAGATTTTACGGTACAGGATATCGATGGCAATAATGTTAAGCTTTCAGACTTTTACGGAAAACCTATTGTCCTTAACTTCTGGGCAAGCTGGTGCCCGCCATGTAAAAGTGAAATGCCAGAATTTAATCAAGTCTATAATGAATTGGCTGGCGACGTTCAGTTTTTAATGATTAATCAAACGGATGGTGACAGAGAAACAATCGAAACAGGAAGTGAATATGTTAAATCTCAAGGATTTACCTTCCCTGTTTTCTATGATACAAAACTTGAGGCTGCCTATACCTATAATGTAACTGCTATTCCAACCACCTATTTTATTGACAAAGAAGGGTATATTATCTCTCAGGTAAAGGGCTCTATGTCAAAAGAAATTTTAATGAGTAATATCGAAAAAATTAAATAGTTCAAATAACTTAAAAAGCGGGATCAAATTTTGTCATTTGATCCCGCTTCTTTTATCGTCATTGCTGGCGTGCCACATACCAACGATTATATCAACCATTCCCCTAAAAGTGATCCCGCTAAAGCGACCGTTACCTCAGCCGTGGTATTTTGTCTGTCCAATAAAGGATTCACTTCTACAAATTCAGCACTGACCAGTTTTTTTGACATTGCTATCATTTCCAACGCATGATGTGTTTCTCTATACCCCATGCCTCCAGGTACTTTTGTCCCTGTTCCAGGAGCCACCTCAGGATCTACAGCATCAAGATCAAAACTCACGTGTATGCCATCCGTGCCTTCTCCGGCAATTTTAATCGCTTCTTCCATCACCTTTTTTATACCCATATCATCAATTTCATACATGGTGAAAACTTTGATTCCCTGCTCCTTCATTGCTTTTCTTTCTCCCTCGTCTAAATCTCTGGAGCCCACATAAACAATGTTCTCACGTTTTAAAAAGACATTTTTCCCTATAGAAGTCAACGCTTCATGTCCCATGCCTGTCAATACAGCCACGGGCATTCCATGAATATTACCTGACGGCGATGTCTCCTCAGTATTTATATCTCCATGAGCATCAAACCAAATGACACCCAGATTTTTTTTGTGTTGCAGGACACCAAATATTGTTCCTATTGCAATGCTATGGTCTCCCCCTAGAACAACAGGAATCATTTCTTCATCCATCGCCTTTGAAACTTCATCGCATAAAAGAGAATTAACCTTTATAATCTGCTTCAGATTTTTCAAATTTGTCTTTTCAACAATTTTTGGGTCTCTCTTCCCAACAGGGATGTCTCCTCTGTCTTCAACATCGTATCCAATACCTTCCAGTCTTTTCACCATGCCGGCTATTCTGATTGCTTCAGGGCCTAAATTTGTACCCTGTGTCCCGGCACCAAGATCAATTGGTACACCTATAAGAGCTATTTTTCTTTTCCCTTCCAATTTCATGGTATTCTCCCTTCATTATCAGCCTGTAAGCGAACCCTCCTGAAAATGTCCGGTGTGGGTTGCGGCCGAATATATTATATAACCTAATAAACTATTTTGTCCAGTATTCCATCTAATTTTGCAAGCACCACGCCATAATTTGTGATGCATACTCCCTCCAATTTTGCGACTTCTATCCTTGAAGTCATATATTTTCTATTGAACATGCATGCGCCACAGTGAATGATCAGGTCATAATCGGATAAATTTTCAGGAAAATCTATCCCAGAAACAACATCTATGGTTATTTCTTCTCCAAATCTACTCTTTAAAATTCTCGGAATTTTAATTCTTCCAATATCCTCGGCTAATGGTGCATGGGTACAAGCTTCAGCAATCAATACCTTTGAATTTTTATCCAGTTTATCTATTGCTGCAGCTCCTTCAACAAACACTTCAATATCTCCCTTGCTGGCTGCAAAGAGCACTGAAAATGATGTCAAAAAGCTTTCTGGCGCTTTCTTTTCAAATACAGTGGGAAAACATTGTGAATCTGTAATAATAAGTTTAGGTGGCTGATTTAAAGCCTCAAAAGCATTGTCAAGATTATTTAGTGTGGTTGAAATAATAGTGCATCCTTTGTCTAGCAGGCTTCTTGTGACTTGAACTTGAGGAAGTATAAGCCTTCCTTTGGGGGCCTGTATATCTTGGGGCATGACAAGAAGCACCAACTCTCCTGACTTTACTAGACCTCTAAGAAGATCTTCTTCCCAGGAGTCCCTATTCACCTTTGCCAGTTCTTCCTTGATTTCTGATATCCCTAGGCCCTCTTTGCTGCTTACAAGTATGGGATTCAATGAAAATTCTGATGCTACTCTTTCCTTTATTGTTTCTTCTTCACCCGGTATAAGATCTACTTTGTTTATAATGCCTATGATTGGCGTGTTTTTGGCCCTTAATTTTTCTATCCACTTTTTTTCATAGGATAAATCCGACAAATCAGAAAAAATGATAATTCCAATATCAGTCTTTAAGAATGCCTCTTCCGTTTTTTCCACTCTCAGCAAGCCCAATTCACCAGTATCATCAAACCCTGCCGTATCAATGAAAACAACAGGACCAATGGGAAAAAGCTCCATGGCTTTGTAAACCGGGTCTGTTGTTGTGCCAGGTGTATCCGAGACCAACGCAATTTTTTGACCGGTTAAGGCATTGATCAAGGAAGATTTGCCGCTATTTCGTTTTCCAAATATTCCTATGTGTATTCTGTTCGCTCTTGGCGTTTCCTGTAAGCTCATTTTTTTCTCCTAAAATCTGAAATCTCTCTTTCCTTGATTCAACTCTTCTAAATGTTCCATCACAATTTTTTTCACTTTTGGATTCGAAATTGTTTCAGCCTCCTGAAGAATAACCTTTTCCCCAATTTCCTTTGTTTCCGGTGATGCATAATCTTCCAAATACTCTTTTAACGTCATAATGGCGTTAGGTTTACAAATATTACCGATCTGGCCGCTTTTCGCAAGTCTCATGAACCGGTCTCCGGTTCTTCCTTCTCTATAGCAGGCCGTACAAAAGCTTGGCACATGGCCCAACGTAATCAACCAATTCACAACCTGATCCAGGGTTCTGGCGTCATTCACATCAAACTGCTTTGAATTGTCTTCTTCTAGTTCCTCTTCCACATACCCCCCAACACTGGTTCGGCTTCCCCCACTCAACTGTGAAACGCCAGCTTTCAGCCCTGCTTCTCTCATGGCCTTGTCTTCCCTAGTCGACATGATAATTCCCGTATAGGGAACGGTGATTCTTAAAATTGCAATCAATTTTTTAAAGGTTTCATCGCTAAGTCCTTGATCAAAATCCGCTGGATTAATGTCCTCTGCAGGCCTTATTCTTGGTACACTTATGGTGTGGGGCCCACAGCCAAAAGTATTTTCCAGATGTTCTGCATGCATCAGCAATCCAATAAAATCATATTTATACAAATTAAGACCAAACAGCACGCCTATTCCCACATCATCCACGCCACCCTCCATGGCTCTGTCCATTGCCTCCGTATGATAGGCATAATCGCTTTTAGGGCCGGAAGGATGAAGCAGCTCATACGCTTCTTTGTTATACGTTTCCTGGAATAATATATAGGTGCCAATCCCTGCCTCTACAAGTTTTCTATAGTTTTCCACTGTGGTGGCCGCAATGTTGACATTTACCCTCCGAATATCTCCGTTTTTATGCTTGATGCTATAAATTGTCTCTATACTCTCCAACACATATTCAATCGGGCATTTTTTGGGGTCCTCTCCCGCCTCTATGGCAAGCCTTTTATGACCCATATCCTGGAGGGCAATTACCTCCTTCTTTATTTCCTCCTGTGAAAGCTGTTTTCTTGCAATATGAGTATTCTCTCCATGATAAGGGCAGTATGTACAGCCGTTGATGCAGTAATTAGAAAGATATAAGGGAGCAAACATAACGATGCGGTTTCCATATATTTCCTCCTTTATTCCCTTTGCCAAAAGGAATATTCTTTCAATAATTTCCTGATCTTCACATTCTAAAAGGACGGCCGACTCTTCATAGGATAATCCGTTTCTTTTTTCGGCCTTTTTTAGAATTTTTTCCATCAAATCCCTGTTGCTTTTGTTTTCAGACGCAACCTGAATGGTTCGTAGGATCTCTTCATCACTGATGAATTCCGTCGCCACTTTTGATATGCTGTTATAATTATTCATAATAGTCCTTTCTATTCTTTATAAAGGGATTCTTCCCAATTCAATCATTAGTTTTTCCAGATTTTTTCTGTCTTCCTTTATATTGGTAATGTTGAAATTGGATGGATAAATTTCGTACAGTTTTTTATATTGATCCGGTGTGACTTTTTTCATAATCACGTTTGCTCCACATAAAAATGCATGATTTCTTTCCTCCTGACTGAGAACACCAAGAGAGGTGGTCACCGGGAGATTTGCTTCAGGCATCAGTATTCTTGCCAGGGCAACAGCCCTTTTTGTCATCTCTGTACTACCGCTTGGTTGTCCTGCAAGGGGTGTCTCCGGATGTGCAATAAAAGGCCCAATTCCAGCCATGTCGCAGCCGATTTCTTTTAAAAGCAGTAGATCTTCTGCTATAATTTCCAAGGTCTGCCCGGGAAGCCCAATCATAAATCCACTGCCTGTTTCAAATCCCAATTTCTTAATATTTTTCAAGCAGTTCACCCTTTCTTCCAGGGTGCCGCAGGGATGCAACTTCGAATAAAGATTGGCATTTCCTGTTTCATGCTTCAGAAGATATCGATCTGCTCCTTTTACTCTTAGATAACTCAATTCGTCAAAGGAAAATTCACCACAACTAATGGTTACAGAAAGATCTTCTTTTTTAATCTCTTCAATGATTGATCCAAGCATAGAAGCCGTGAAAAAAGGGTCTTCCCCAGATTGAATCACAATGGTTTTGTACCCTGCCAGACCGGCCTCTCTTGCCAAGTGGATGATTTCATCTGGCGTCATCCGGTATCGTTCAACAAGCGTATTGTTGCAATTCAATCCGCAGTAAGTACAACTACGCCTACAATAATTTGAAAACTCAATGATTCCCCTTATGTGCACCACCTCTCCAACTGTTTCTTTTCTCACTTTGTCAGCCAATTCATATATGGGAGAGAAATCCTCCAGAGAGAGGAGTTCCACTATTTTCTCTTTGGTTAAGTTCATCTGATTACTCCTGTATCTTTTCTGATGGAAGTTTGGAATACATTGATTTTGCCGTAACTCCTTTGATCATTCCCAGCTTTCCAGAAAGGGCGCTGATCACGTCATTGGGGGCATCAAGTATGACGCTGATTACATGAATGCTTCTGTCTTTATAAGGGATTCCCATCCTACCGACCACATATTTCCCATATTCATGCAGTACCAGATTGATTTTTTCCGTCGCTTCAAAATCTTCCACCATGATTCCGATGATTGCTATCCTATTGTCCATTTTTGACTCCTATTCTTCTTATTCTACTTTTAACCTGCAATAAAAAACCTCCACGCAGCATGACTGCACAGAGGTATGAAACCTTGTTTATCATGCCTTGCTACTTGGGTCTGTCTCCAGTTAACCCTCGTCCTTAGGACCGTCCTGTTATATGATTTCGTCAACCAAATTGTTTCTTCTACCAATTCGACCCTTTTTGGTCATTTTTTAATGTAAAAATTTTAATTTTGTTTGGCAGCAACTCGAAGGTAAGAGGAAAATCTTCACCCTTCTCTCCGTCTATATCTGTTCCAACGACATTTGGTGATTCTATATACAGTTTATTAGTTCTAAAATAAAGTATATTTTTATTCTGCTCATGGTTCCCCTGTAAAAGATTGACTAAGAGGGGTAAAAAATCAATGATTGGCATTTCCCGAAATAGGATCACATCGAAAAGCCCGTCGTTTATTTCTGCATTTGGTGTAATTCTTTTAAATCCCCCGGCAGAGCGGCCATTCATGACAAGCATAAAAAACATTTTTTCCTCTCCGGAATATTCTTCGCTTACAATTTTAATTGGTATTGGCTTTAAATTTGGGACTTCTGCAATACCTCTGATGTAATATGAAATGACCCCTAAGGTGTTCTTCATATCTGGATCAGTTTTTTGACTGACATCAACCAACATGCCCATGGCCGCCACATTTAAAAAATACTTGCTGTTAACTTTTCCTACATCGCTGTAAGTAAAATTGTTACCTAATGCTATATCTATCATCTTATTAATTTCTAAAGGCAAATCCAGGCAATAAGCAAAATCATTTGCCGTTCCTGCAGGAAATATTGAAAGCGGCAGATTAATATTATTATTGATCATTGCATTGATGCAAATATTTGTTGTCCCATCCCCTCCCGCTGATATGATCTGTTTGTACTCCTTTTGATCAATGGTTTTAAGCACCGTATCAAGAATATCGTACTTGCTGGCTCTAACCGGAATAATAACCAGTTTTTTGGCTTGGAATCTTTCGATAATAACATCTAAATTCGTTTTAAAAAGGCCGTTTCCTGCATGTGGATTATAAAACAGCAATACTTTCTTTCGCTCAGGGTTTCCGTTCATTTTTGTAAAATCCCCCTTATTTCTCCTACAAGATACAACGAGCCTGCAAAAACAATAACATCAAATTCATGGATTAAACTTAAAGCATAGTTACAAGCATCTTCAGGCTTTTTAATAGCTTTACATGTTCCTTTATTATTTTTAATTATATCACATAATTTCTCAGCAGTCATTCTTCTGCTATTATTTGGCTCTGTTGAAATAAAATCATTTGAAACTTTGGAAAATTCTGATAGGATGCCCTCCGAATCTTTGTCTTCAAGAAGCCCTACAACAAAGAGCTTTTTCTTTCCAGAAAAATTTTCTTCAATCACTTTTACCAACGCTTCTGCGCCTGCTTTATTGTGGGCACCATCAATGATAACCCAAGGATCCGTTTTCAACACTTCAAATCTGCCAGCTTGTTTAGCTTTTTTTATCCCATTATATAATTTTGAGCGTTCCACATTGATTATTTTCATTTTTCGCAACAATTCTATTGCGATAAGCGCCACCTTTGCATTTTCAATCTGATGCTCTCCAACCATTGCAATTTCAACTTCTGAATAGTCGGTGCCATAAACATTTATATCAAAAGTCGAGCCGTTTAAATCTTTATTTTTGATAGCAGTTTTTATTTTCGTTGCATCATATAATATAGCGTTCATTTCATACGCTTTTTTGGCAATTACTTTGGCTGCCCCACGATCTTGAACGTTTATTACTACAGGAACACCTTTTTTTATAATTCCTGCTTTCTCAAAGGCAATCTCTTCCAGACTGTTTCCAAGTCGATCCATATGGTCATATGAAATCGATGTGATGATGGAGATCAAAGGATTTTCAATGATATTTGTTGAATCTCCCCTTCCTCCCAAACCCACTTCTAAAACAACAAAATCTGCTTGTTTTTGCTGGAAATACAAAAAGGCGATGGCTGTGACTACCTCAAATTCAGTAGGAGAATCCAAGCCAAGCGATACCATTACAGAACACTTGTCTAAAACGGTATCTGTTAATTCTTCAAGTTCTTCGTCCTTGATGTATTTTCCATCGAATTCAATTCTTTCATTAAATAGTTGAAGGAAAGGAGAGGTAAAAAGCCCAACGCCGTATCCGTTAGCCCTCAACCCTTCATAAATATATCTGCTAACTGATCCTTTTCCATTGGTTCCAGCAACATGTATTATTTTGAGTTTTTTTTCAGGGTTTCCCAAAAGGCCCATCAGGTTCCCTATTCTTTCAAGCCCAAGAACGCTTCCGAACTTTTCGAATTTTTCTATTTTTTCTATTGCATTCATGTTTTCATCTTATTCCTTAAAGTTTTTTTGAAACAATATCTAATCTTGAACCAACTTTCACCAGCATGTCCTCATACCTGAGTTGCTTTTCCTTTTCTTCTTCAATCACTTTTTCTGGTGCTTTGGCAACAAATCCTTGATTGGTCAGTTTGCTCTTTACCCTGGACACTTCCTCTTCTAATTTCTTTTTTTCTTTCGTTAATCTATCAAATTCCGCCTGATAATCTAAAAGATCATCTAGCGGCACAAACACTTCTATCCCTCCGATTACTGCTGACATAACTTCTTCCGGAACCTGCCCTTTGTCTGTGGTAAACAGTATTTCAGTAATATTGGCAAGACTCTTCATATATCTTTCTCCTGCCCTGATCTCTTCCAAATCCGCCCCTTGCGCAAGAATGACTGCACGAAGCTTTTTGCTTGGCGCCGCTTCCACCTCAGCTCTAATATTTCTGATACTTTTGATCACTTCCATTGCTGCTTCTAATTTTTTCACTTCTTGTGGATACTCTTGTTCCGTATTATAAACCGGCCAGATTTCTTTCATTAAGAAACCATGAGGATTATCATAAATTATTTCACCTTTTGGTAAATAGCTGAATATTTCTTCTGTAATAAACGGTGTAAATGGGTGGAGCATTTTCAACATGTCTTTTAATACTTTGACGAGAACTGCCCTAACAACAACTTTGTCCTCTTCATCACTGCCGTAAAGTCTTCCTTTTACAAGCTCAATATACCAGTCACAATATTCATTCCAGATAACCTCATAAATTTTTTGCCCTGCAAGTGAAAGCTCAAATTTATCCAAGTTATTTGTAACATCCCGTATGGCCTCATTTACCTTGGAAAGCATCCATTTATCTTCATCTCTCAATGCCAGGTTTTCTAATGTTTCAGGCGTTTCTTTAAACGCGCCATTGTCATCCTGAAGATTCATAATGACAAATCTCGAGGCATTCCACAGCTTATTTGCAAAGTTTCTTGAAGCCTCCAGCTTTTCTATTTGGAATCGCATGTCATTTCCTGGCGAGATCCCTGTCATCAGCATAAACCTTAATGCGTCAGCCCCATATTGGTCAATCACCTCAAGAGGATCAATGCCATTTCCTAAAGATTTACTCATTTTTCGTCCTTGCCCATCTCTAACCAGGCCGTGTACATACACATGTTTAAAGGGCGCTTTACCAGTCATCTCAAAGGCGGAAAAAACCATTCTGACAACCCAAAAAAATATGATATCATATCCCGTCACTAAAACATCCGTCGGATAAAAATATTTGTAGTCTTCTGTCTCTTCAGGCCATCCTAATGTGGAAAATGGCCACAATCCTGACGAAAACCACGTGTCCAGTACATCTTCATCCTGCCTTATTTTTTCACTTCCACATTTGCTGCATGAAACCGGTGCTTCTGTTTGCACCATCAGTTCACCACAATCATCACAATAATAAGCTGGAATACGGTGGCCCCACCATAATTGTCTGGAAATACACCAGTCACGAATGTTTTCTAACCAATGAAGATATATTTTCTCAAATCTTTCAGGAACATGTTCAACGGTTTTATTTTTAACAGCTTCTATTGCAGGCTTTGCCAGTTCCTCCATGGAGACGAACCATTGATCGGAAAGCATGGGTTCTATGATTGTATGACATCTATAGCATTCTCCTAAAGGAATGACTTTTTCTTCTGTTTTTACCAGATATCCCCCAGCTTCTAACTCTGCAACCCAAGCTTTTCTACACTCAAATCTATCCATCCCTTCGTATTTTCCAGCAAGGCTATTCATAGTGGCATCATTATTAATGCAGCAAGGGCTCTGCAAATGATGCCTTTCTCCAACTTCAAAGTCATTTGGATCATGAGCCGGCGTGATTTTAACTGCACCGGTTCCCTTTTCAGGATCCGGATATGTATCTTCGATAATAGGGATTTCAAGGCCTACAATTGGGATAATAACCTTTTTCCCAATCAGTTGCGTATACCTTTTATCTTTAGGATTCACGGCTATTGCCACATCGCCAAACATGGTTTCGGGTCTACTTGTTGCTACAACAATATCCTCCCCTCCATTGACGCCAGGATATCTGAAATACCAGTACAAGCCATTTTTATCCTCGTGTTCCACCTCTGCATCAGAAATTGAGGTGCCACAAATCGGGCACCAATTTATCAGCCGGTTTCCCCTATAGATCAATCCCTTATTATATAACTGTACAAAGGTTTCTATAACAGCCTTGTTGCAGCCCTCATCCATCGTAAAACGTTCTCTGTCCCAATCACAAGAATTACCAAGTTTTCTTACCTGATCCGTGATCTTGCCCCCATATATTTCCTTCCATTCCCAAGCTCTCTTTAAAAACTCTTCTCTTCCCAAGTCTTCTTTTGTAAGGCCTTCCTCTTCTCTTATTTTATCAACAACTTTCACCTCTGTTGCAATGCTTGCGTGATCACTGCCTGGAAGCCATAAAGCGCTGAAACCCTGCATTCTCTTCCATCTGATGAGAACATCCTGAAGGGTCTGATCCAATGCATGTCCCATATGAAGCTGTCCGGTAATGTTTGGTGGGGGCATCATAATGGTATAGGGTTTTTTATTCGGGTCAACTTTTGCCTTAAAGGCACCTTTGCTTTCCCAGTCAGCATAAATTCTATCTTCAAAATCCTTTGGGTTATACGTCTTTGCTAAGTTTTTTTCCATTGTATTGTTGTATGATCTATCTATCGGATAAATCATACATCTCCTTTCTTTTTTGCATAAAAAAAATCCCAAAAAGCATTAACTGCTTTAAAGGACGAAATATTCCGCGGTACCACCTTTTTTCTACCCTAAAGTAGCTCTCATTTTCCCACAAGCTCAAAAGCAACCTTCAAAAGACGTTCTCCTTAGAAATCTTGCAGCCAATGGATTTCACTCTCTGTTAAGGACTTTCTTTCTACTCCTCTTTGTCATCGCTATCTATTAAATTAATTTTCCACTTTAAATTATTCTATATGATTTTTAGGATTTGTCAAGCAAATATGCAGTGACCACACTAGGACGATCCAATTCTTTTTTGCCGAATCCACATCCCACCTTCACAGGTTTCCCAGGCATTTTTTCTGTGTAAACAGCTCCTAGACCCTTTAATATGCCAAGCCCTGAAGGCGTCACCATTTCTGTATTTTCCTTTTCCTGAACAAGTTTAAAGCAACTGTTTTTCAGTAATTCCTTGACTGCTGGAACAGGGATTGGGATAATTCCATGACTGCATTCCACAAAACCTGTACCATCATGTAGTTCTGAGCAATAGATATTTCTTACGCCCAATAATTCCATACAGATGGCTACGCCGACAATATTTAATATAGCTGTATTTCTTCCCACCTCATGAAAATGAACATTGTCAATGTCTGTTTCGTGAACATTTGCCTCTGCCTGTGCTATTGTTTCATAGATTGAAATAACTTTTGCCTTGATTCCCTCCGAGAAATTGCTCTTATTCACTATTTTTTCAATTTCTCTATAGCTTCTATGCATATGTTTTTCTTCAATATTTTCTTGTGTAGAATAATCATGATCATGAAAATGTTCATGTAACGGCTCAAGTTCTTTTATATAGACATTGGTACCTTTTATACCATATTTTTCTTCTTCTTTTATTTCAATATCAAAGTCTCCTAGATTTAATTTTAAGAGCCCTTTTTTTAATGTTTCAACGCTGACACCCAAATCAAGGAGCGCGGCAAGGACCATATCCCCACTCACCCCCATTTTACAATCAAAATAAATACTGCTTGTTTTTTCCATCATAACCATTCCTTATAATCTATTTATATTTGAAGCCAGATAAGCCGCCCCAAAACCATTGTCGATATTAACGATTCCCACACCATTTGCGCAGCTATTCAGCATGGACAAGAGGGCCGCTATGCCTCCCAGATTTGCCCCATACCCGATACTTGTTGGCACAGCAATTACCGGCGTCTCAACCAGCCCGCCAACAACACTTGCTAGTGCGCCTTCCATTCCTGCTATCACTATAACAACATTTGCAGCTCTTATTCTATCCAGTTTTGCAAAAAGTCTATGTATTCCTGCAACGCCCACATCGTATATTCTATCCACCTGATTTCCAAGCATGATGGCCGTGATGGCCGCTTCTTCTGCCACTGGAATATCCGCAGTTCCCGCAGTAACAATGGCAATGATTTTTTCACTGTTCGGTTTTGGATTTCTATTTACAACAATCATTCTTGCTTCTTCATAATAAACAGCATCTGCTACAACTGCCAAAACAGCTTCATAATTTTCTTTTGTAGCCCTTGAACCTATTACATTGTCGTTTGTTTCAACAAGTTTTTTAATGATAATCGCTATTTGCTCAGATGTTTTTCCCTGACAAAATACAGCTTCAGGATATCCTGTTCTGATGGTTCGGTGTTGATCAATATTAACAAATCCCAAATCCTCAAAAGGAAGGGTTTTTAAAGTTTCATATGCTTGATCAGGGGAAAGCTCTCCACTGGCAACACTTTGGAGCAATTTTTCTAAATGCCTTCGGTCCATAATTATTTCTCCATGATTCTATTTAAAACGTAATCAAAGGTTTCATCTGCCAGTTTACAATACTGCTCTACCATTCCAGATGTTTCGTTGTTGATACTGGCTGCATAAGCTCTGTCCTGCATCGCTTCAGTATTTATATATACGTTTAAACTTGCCCCTTGAAGCGCGGCTTTACAAAAGATAACACCAACACCTGCATCGCTCAATGCAATGGCACTGCCCTTTGCAGCAAATTCAGCTTGAATTAATATTGCTTCACAACATTTTCTCATGATTTCAAGAGGAACAGAAGACGCATTTTTTAGTGCTTCCTCCATAATAATTGATTTGATCTGTTTTTCCTCTTCCGTCTCTTTTGGTAAACCATAAGCTTTAGAAAGCGGTTGAAAAACAGCTGCATCTAACTCAACCAATTCCAAAAGTTCCTTCTGTAGTCGGTTTGATTTTGTCTTCAATGCAATAATTTCTTGTTCCACTTCAGCATATTTTTTTTTGCCAACAGTAAGGGAACCCACCATATTTCCAAGTGCAACCCCAATGGTTGCAACCAGCGCAGAAGCGCCACCGCCTCCTGGCACAGGACTTTTGCTGGCAAGAATTTCTATGAATTCATCACATTTTTTTTCAGTAAATTTCATATTAGCCTCCACGCATTCAATTTAGAATAATCCGGAAATTTTACCCGTGCTGTCTATATCTATTTTCTCTGCAGACGGGATTGGCGGTAATCCTGGCATCGTCATAATCTCTCCTGTCAGTGCTACAATAAACCCAGCACCTGCGGATATTTTCAAGCTTTTAACTGTAATACTAAAACCTTTGGGTGCACCCAACATTTTAGGATTGTCTGTAAAGCTATATTGGGTTTTTGCCATACAAATTGGAATTTTGTCAAAGCCCAATTTTTCAAATTGTTCCATCTGTTTTTTTGCAATGTCTGTAAAAATAATTTCATCCGCTCTGTATATTTTTTTAGCGATTGCTTCAATTTTATCTTTTATTGGTAACTCTAAAGAATAAGCATAGTCAAAATCATTTTTCTGTTCTGCAAGTCTGACGACTTCTCTTGCCAATGCTTCTCCGCCAGCGCCACCTTTACCATGAACTTCGCTTAAGGCAACATTTACCCCTAATTCCTGGCATTTGGTTTCAATTAAATCAAGTTCCGCTTTTGTATCTGTTGGGAACCTATTGATTGCCACAACAGCCGGCACTTTAAATACTTTTGTTATATTTTCAACATGTTGAAGTAGATTTGGAAGCCCAGCTTCCAATGCCTTCAGATTTTCCTGATTCAAATCAGCCTTTAAAACACCTCCATGGTTTTTTAATGCTCTTACAGTTGCAACAATAACCACTGCAGACGGCTTAATATCAGCCATTCTACATTTAATGTCCATGAATTTTTCAGCACCTAGATCCGCACCAAATCCAGCCTCTGTTACAACATAATCCGCCAAAGACAATGCCATTCTTGTGGCCATGATTGAGTTACATCCATGGGCAATATTCGCAAAAGGCCCTCCATGAATAAAGGCAGGAGTATGCTCAAGCGTCTGAACTAGATTTGGTTTCAACGCTTCTTTCAGGAGTGCGGCAACAGCCCCCTGTGCTTTAATTTGGCCGACTGTAACTGGTTTATCATCATAAGTATACCCAAGAATGATCTTACTTACTCTTTCTTTAAGATCATCAATATCTTTTGAAAGACAAAGAACCGCCATAATTTCGCTTGCTACTGTAATATCATATCCATCTTCTCTTGGCGTACCGTTAATTTTACCTCCAATGCCATCAACTAAAAACCTAAGTTGTCTGTCATTCATATCTACGCAACGTTTCCATGTTATTTTTCTAGGATCAATCGCCAAGCTGTTCCCCTGGTATATGTGATTGTCAAGCATAGCTGCAATTAAATTATTTGCCGCACCTACTGCATGCATATCTCCTGTGAAATGCAAATTAATATCTTCCATAGGGACTACCTGCGCATATCCCCCACCGGCAGCACCGCCTTTTACACCAAAAACAGGCCCAAGAGAAGGTTCTCTTAATGCCACTGCAACCTTCTTGCCAATCTTTTTTAAAGCATCGGAAAGCCCCACAGTGGTGGTTGTTTTCCCTTCTCCAGCTGGTGTTGGTGTAATGGCTGTCACAAGAATTAATTTTCCGTTTTCTATTTCTTTTCTGTCATTTAACATATTATAGTCGATTTTTGCCTTGTAATTGCCATAAAGCTCTAAGTATTTTTCTTCAATTCCTGCATCTTTGGCAACCTGACCAATATGATTCATTTTACCTTCTTGTGCAATTTCAATATCGCTTTTAAATCCCATCTTCATTCTCCAATCATTTCATATTGTGAAACAGCGTTTCAAATCGTTTCTTATTAATTTTAATATACTTACAAATCAAATTCAAGTTAAATATTGTTTAATAAATGTTTTTCTATGGATGTCACAAACTCCGGCCTTTTTTAATCCTTCATAATGTAGCAGCGTTCCATATCCTTTATTTTTGTCAAAAGCGTAGGATGGGTATTCCAGATGAAATTCCCTCATCATTTTATCTCTTATTACCTTGGCAACGATTGAAGCAGCAGCGATAGATACACTTTTTGTGTCTCCTTTAATAATACCCGTCTGCGGGATTGGCACATTTTTCAGGGTTAATGCATCGATGAGTATATGCTCCAATTTTCCGTCCAGTTTTCTGTTGACTTCATTGATTGCCATCTTCATCGCCAGTTTTGTCGCTTCTAATATATTTATTTCGTCTATTATTTTATTATCCACAATACCAACACCAAAAGCAAGTGCCTCATTTATTATTTTTACATAAAGCCCTTCTCTTTTCGTCTCCGGGACTTTTTTCGAATCATCAATGCCAAGTACAGAAAAATCTTTTGGCAAAACAACACAGGCTGCAACAACCGGACCTGCCAATGGGCCTCTGCCAACTTCATCTACTCCAGCAACAATACAGATGCCTTTTTCATAAAGTTCATTTTCATAAATTTTCATCTGTATTAATTTTTCTTTTAAAAGTTCTTCTTTTTCCTGCATTTTCATCTTTTACGCCTTTTCCAGTGTTATACGACCGATTGCTCCGGCTCTGAATTCATCAAGAACAGCTCTGGCCGTTCTTTCATAATCAATTCTTTTGCCAGAAAGGATAAATCCCCTTTTCAGCGCAATGGCTTCCATCGTTTCAAGAGGTGTCTCCCCTATTTCGTCTATTTTGTATCGATCAACAAGCAAATCCCCATAATTTACATGTAGCACCGTAATCAATTCCAGTGCGAGATCTCCCAAATCCATAATTTCATCTTTTATAGAACCACAGAAGGCAAGGTTTAATCCTACATTCGGGTCTTCAAACTTTGGCCAAAGTATTCCAGGTGTATCAAGTAGCTGCATATCATTTTGTATGGTAAGCCATTGTTTCCCCTTTGTAACCCCAGGCCTGTCGCCTACCTGCGTGCTTTTCTTCCCCGTCAGTCTGTTTATTAAAGAGGATTTCCCCACATTTGGGACCCCAACAATCATCATTCTTAACGTTCTTTTCAGTATTTTCCCTTCGTTTTTAGCCTTTTGAATGGTTGTCAGCAAAGACAACAGCTGGGTGACGCCGGTACCAGACATACAGTTCATATTAAGTACAATACTCCCTTTATTTTTAAAATGGTTTGCCCATTTTTCATTTTCTCTTCCATCTGCCAAATCGGTTTTGTTCAGGATAATTATTCTCTGTTTATTTTTTACAAGCTCATCAATAATAGGGTTACGGCTGGAATTTGGTATTCTAGCATCTATAACCTCTATAACAACATCCACCAGTTTCAAACTTTCTTGAATCAGCTCTTTTGTTTTTTTCATATGACCTGGATACCAGTTAATATGTTCTATCATTTCTTCTCCCGACTAAAAAAATAAGGGAACCATTGGTTCCCCTTTTTATTATTTAACAATTCTGCTCTTAATTCTAGCTGCCTTACCAGTTCTCTCACGCATGTAGTTAAGCTTAGCTCTTCTAACATCTCCGTGCTTAGTAATTTCTATTTTGTCAATTTTTGGTGAGTGAATAGGGAAAGTCTTCTCTACACCTACTCCTGAAGCTATTCTTCTCACTGTGAAGGTTTCGTTAAGTCCACCATTCTGTTTCTTAAGCACGAAGCCCTCGAAAATCTGAACTCTTTCTCTTGTTCCTTCTTTAATCTTAATATGAACTTTTACAGTATCACCTACATTAAATTGAGCAACATCTTTTCTTGAATATTCCTCAGTTATTAAATCCATTACATTCATTATTATTCCTCCTCTCTCTCAAGACGTTCATGGTATCCTATGTACTCAGAGGACCGCCCGTAATAACTTCACTAGTATACAATAAAACATGCTCTATTGCAACCATTATTTTAAGCTCTTGGATGGGTTTTGTCGTAAACTTCCTTGATTCTATTTTTTGTAACGGATAAATATACTTGCGTAGCAGTCATATCTTCATGTCCAAGCAATTCCTGAAGAGATTTTAAATCGGCTCCATTTTGAATCATATGGGCTGCAAAAGAATTTCTAAGTATTTGAGGTGTTATAGCTTTTGTTATTTCTCCCTTTTTTGCATATTCTTTCAATAGTTTCCAAAGCCCCTGCCTGGTAATTCTTTCTCCTATGTAATTTACAAATAGTGGAGAATCTTCTGTTTTTTTGCCTTTAATCAGTTTTGATCTTCCTTCATATATATATTCTTCTAAGGCTGCTCTTGCTGGCCTGCCAATAGGAACAATCCTTGCTTTGCCAAATTCTCCCGTACAGGTGATAAACCCAACTCTTAGATTAATATCCTCGACATTTGCCTCTATCATTTCACTCACTCTGATCCCTGTAGCATAAAGCACCTCAAGAATCGCCCGGTCTCTGATGCCTTTTACCGTATTGTCAGGTAAAGAAATAAGTTTATCCACCTCTTTGACTGTTAAATACTCAATTTCTTTTCTTTCGATTTTGGGTGATTTTATGTTTTGGCATGGGTTTGCTCTCATATAACCCTTGTCCTGCATGAAACTATAAAATCCCCTAATGGAAGCAATTTTTCTATTTGAAGTCGCTGCGCTTTTTCCTGTATTCTTCAAATGTAATACAAAAGATATTACTTCAGTGCTTTCAACCATATTCATGGTTGTTAATCCCTTCACTTCAATAAAGAATAGGAATTCACAAATATCTCTGACGTAAGCTTCCACTGAATTTGGCGCCATGCACCTTTCCTTCTTAATATATTCAGAATATTCCTCAATAAAATTATTCATCTTTTCTCCCAACTACCAATAAAATTGCTGCCAGCGTTTTTCCATCTTCTATTTTTCCTGATAAACACATCTTATATAATTCTTCTAAGTCGTATTCTTCAATATCTATTGCTTCACTTTCATCAAAATCCGTTTCACCGGGTGTTAAATCAGTGCAAAGATACAAATGGATCAGTTCTGTGGTATATCCAACAGAGGGATAGATCTTCCCAATATTTTCTATATTTTTTGCACTATAGCCTGTTTCTTCTTTAAGTTCTCTTATTGCAGCAACTATAGGATCTTCTCCCTTTTCAATTTTACCTGCTGGTATTTCTAAGATATCTCTTTCCAATGCTTTTCTAAACTGTCTAACCAAAACCAATTTGCCTTGCGCTGTTAAAACAACAAGCCCCACACCGCCATTATGCTCCACTATTTCTCTAAATGAAGTTTTGCCACTTACAATCTCCACATAATCTTTTCTTAAATTAATAATCTTGCCTTTATAAATGTATTCACTTGATAGTGTTTTTTCTCGAAATGTCATTGCTTTATCATAAGCTTTGATTTATCTACCGCTGCCTGAAAGCCTTCCTTAATTATTTTTTCGAACCCATTTTCTTTCAGCGTATTGACTGCT
The DNA here is from genome assembly GCA_038248745.1 of Peptostreptococcales bacterium. Taxonomy (GTDB): domain Bacteria; phylum Bacillota; class Clostridia; order Peptostreptococcales; family Anaerovoracaceae; genus JAENWH01. Next base: position 25,664 of record JBBRXC010000003.1, read on the forward strand.
TCAATCGTTGTACCCCCTGGCGAACAAACGTTAATCCTAAGCTGAACAGGGTCAATCCCAGTTTCCAATACCATTTTTGCTGCCCCCAGAACAGCTTGTGCTGCAAAAACAATCGCCTGTTTTTTTGCCATGCCATTTTCAACTGCCGCCTCTGCAAGCGCATCTATATACATATAAGTATAAGCCGGGCTGCTTCCTGATACGCCTATTACACAATGAATTAGATCTTCAGATATTTCTTCTGCCAGACCGATTGCTTTAAAGAGTTTAAAAACTTCTTCAAACTCACCATCATTCACATTATTATTTCTGCATACTGCAACCATGGCTTCATTGACCATTGCCGCTGTATTTGGCATTATTCTAACTACTTTCACCCCATTATTGAAAAATTTTTCAATATAACTCATATCTATTCCTGCAGCCATTGAAACAATTATTTTGTTTTCTTTATACACGCTGGCAATTTTGGGAAGTACCTGTTCAAAGCCGTTTGGCTTCACACCTACAATAATCACATCACTTTTGATGGTAAGGTCTTCAATTGTAGCGCAGCCATTAATGCCAAGGGTTTTTTCCAATTGAAGAACTTTTTCTCCATCTGTATCACAAACATAAATATCCTTTGGATTCATCTGTTTATTGACTAAATATCCCTTCAAGATGGATCCGCCCATATTTCCTACACCAATAAAACCTATCTTCATTTCGTCCCTACTTTCCTAAGAATACTGTCCCAGTTTCTTTATTTCTCATCACATCTAAAATAATGCTAGGTTTCTTGCCGTTTAAAAGAATCATAGGGATGCCATAAGCATTCACTTGCCTTGCAGCTTCAATCTTTGTTGTGATACCTCCGGTTCCAAAAGGGCTTTTACCTCTGACATCTATCTCATCTTCTAGTCTTTCCGTACCATGAATCTCCTCAATCAACCTAGCATCTTTGTTGGTTTTTGGGTCTTTATCAAAGAGGCCATCAATGTCGCTCAACAAAATAAGCAAATCCGCGTTCCAAAGATTTGCTGTCAAAGCGCTTAACGCATCATTGTCCCCTATTTTTATTTCTTCTACACTGACAGTATCATTTTCATTGATAACAGGAACAACACCCTCATCTACTAACGTAAAAAGGGTGTTTCTTATATTTAATGTCCTCGTATTATCATTAAAATCTTCTCTCGTAAGAAGAAGCTGCGCAACATGCAAATCATGCCCTGCGAATAAATTTTTATATGCCATCATAAGTTCCACTTGGCCAATCGCGCAAAGTGCCTGCTTATAATTTATATCTCCACGTCTTTCCCATTTGTTAATGGCTCCTACTCCACAAATACCCGCACCGGAAGAAACTATAATCACTTGTTTTCCCAACTTCATTAGTTCATTTGTCTGCTCTACTATATTATGTAAAATAGTATTATTAACAGCCCCATTATCCGAAGAGAGTACATTGCTTCCAATTTTGATGACTACCTTTCTGCTACTTCCAATAATTTGGCTAATTTTGCTCATTTTTGCTATTTCCCTTTCGTTTTTCATTACATTATGTCAAACACAATTATAAACCATTCACACCATGTTTTTCAATAGGAAATAGTGAAAAACACAACTTGTTTGCTACATAATGGAACTCATATCAATTATTTTCAATTTTTTTCGTTGTATACTTGCAAACAAGAAAATAATTGTTTATAATATTCATGAGTTCATCCCCCTGATGATCTCATTAATCTCTAATCCCAAATACCCCTTTTGAACAAAATAGACTGCTCCCCTGCAGTCTATTTTGTTTTTTTGTTTTTTTTGTTATAATGGGTATAAGTTAAATAGGTGGTGATTGTTTCGCATTATGTAAAAGAATATTATCCAGATGAATTGTACAGTTCAAAAGCTTTTGACTTTTACTTCAAAGGTTTGAATTTTGGTGTGTTGGACATAGAGACAACCGGTCTTAGTCCTGAACATTCAGCCTTCATATTGGGAGGCCTTATTTGCTACAACGAAAAAACCTTTGAACAGTATTTTGTCGACAGTTTATCTGAGGAAAAACAGGTGCTGGAAAGATTTATGGAAAGAATCAAGCACCTTGATGTTATTCTTACTTATAACGGTCAAAGTTTTGATATGCCTTTCATCATTAGAAGAGCCAAGAAACTGGGAATTACTATAGACTTCAACTTACCCTATAACCTTGATCTCTATTTAGTCTTAAATGCCCATTCCCATTTAAGAAAAATACTGCCCAACTTAAAACAGAAAACTATAGAAAACTTTATGGGGCTTTGGACTGACCGGACCGATGAAATTTCAGGCAAAGAAAGTATTGATTTGTATTATAGTTATTTGAGAAATCATGATAAAAAAATTAGAGATATCATCTTGCTTCACAATAGAGATGACGTATATCAGCTTTCAAAACTGCTTCCAGTCATTGAAAAAGCAGATTTTCATAAGGCGATGCATTATATGGGTTTTATTATCAAACCTTCTTCTTCATTCATTCCTTCTGATAACTTGCTTTATATCAACAAAATATTAATTACCGGGCAAGAACTGCTAGCAATTGGAAATCAAAGCAGAATGGCGATGGATTATTCTTCTTTCGGCAGCAGCAAAGCCAATTTCAATCTGAATTTCAACAAAGCAAAAAGTTCTTTTCAATTTTCAATACCATTACAGGCTATAAATAACAATGTTTTTTTAGATGCACGGATTTATTTAAAGACTTTTCAGGAATTTGAAAAATACGCCTTCTTTGAAGAAGACTTTCTCATTTTAAAGGTTGATAATCAAATTAATTATTTAGAAACAAATCATTTTATAAAATTATTTTTAAACAGTTTAGGAGAAATATAATTATGAGAACACGATCAAGACTAGACCAGGTATTCGCTGATGCTTTTCCTGTTCCTTTTGATGAAAAATCGAAGTATGTTTTTTTTAGTGACCAACACAGAGGTGATGATAGTCTTTCTGATGAGTTTGGCAGGAACAAACATATATTTAACCATGCCCTTGAATATTATTATGACAATGACTTCACTTATGTTGAAGTGGGTGACGGAGATGAACTCTGGGAGCATTCAAAATTTGAGCATATAAGAAGTGCCCATGCCAAAACTTTCGATTTAATGAAGAAGTTTTTCGATGCCGGCAGACTGCTGATGATTTTTGGAAATCACAATATGCTTTTCAAACATAAAAAGAACGTGGAAAAATATTTATATCATGTTTATGATGAATATTTAGGAGAAACAATTGATCTTTTTCCGGGTATCGATGTACATGAAGCATTGATACTGACTCATCGAAAAACCGGCCAGGAAGTTTTTGTGGTTCACGGACATCAGGGAGACTTGTTAAATGACGACCTTGCTTGGGTTTCTTACTTGCTGATACACTTTTTATGGCGGTTTATGCATTTAATCGGTGTAAAATATGCGGCAAGTCCGGCGAAAAGCAGAAGAAAACGTCACAAAGTCGAAAAAAACTTTACCAAATGGAACCAAGACCATGATATAATGTTAGTTTGTGGTCATACGCACAGGCCAAAATTCCCACGTGCAGGTGAAAATGCCTATTTTAACTGCGGATGCTGTATGCACCCCCGCGGAATCACCTGTTTAGAGCTCATGTATGGTCAGATTATTTTAGTAAACTGGAGCGTAGGCACAAAGCGAGATGGGTCCATGTATATTAAAAGAACTGCCGTTCAGGGGCCTGAATCCATTGAGCTTTTCCAGAAACATCCTATAAACATGGAGGAATTCGATAATGAATTATAACGAACTGACAAAACAGATTAAACTGGATAGTTATAGAATGTCTTCCCTTCCAGTTCAAATTAGAAATAATGCGTTGCTTAACATTAAGGAAGCTCTTCTTGCAAATAAAGAGGAAATTTTTCTTGCAAATAATCAGGATTTGGAAAATGCGAAATCAAACAATGAAACAGCGCCTATCTTGAGTCGATTAATTTTTGATTCCCATAAATTAAATAGTGTCATCGACGGGATTTCCAGTTTAATTTCGTTAAAGGATCCGCTCTTCAATCTTCTGCTTGTCAGAGAATTGGATCAGAATCTAATTTTAAAAAAAGAAACATGCCCTATTGGCGTCATCGGGGTGATCTTTGAATCAAGACCTGATGCGCTGGTTCAAATTTCAACGCTTTGCATAAAAAGTGGAAATTGTTCCATTCTTAAGGGCGGGAAGGAAGCCGCAAAAACAAACAAGATTTTATTTGATGTTATTTATGATGCAGGAATAAATTCAGGCCTTCCAAAAGGGTTTATGACGCTGATTGAAAACAGAGCTGACATTGATGAACTCATTAAATGCCATGAATCGATTGATCTCTTGATACCGAGAGGTTCAAACGAATTTGTTCAATATATCATGGCCAACTCAAAGATTCCTGTTATGGGACATGCCAACGGCGTCTGTCATATATATGTTGATCACTCTGCCGATCTAGATAAAGCGCTGCCGGTTATTATGGATTCAAAGGCACAGTATGTCACTGCGTGCAACACCTTAGAAACCTTACTGGTCCATAAGGATATAGCCTCTGAGCTTCTGCCGGCTTTACAGAACAGTAGCTATGCAGGAAACGTTGAACTTCGAGGTTGCCCTGAAACCCTTAAAATCATTGATTGTATTCCGGCGACCGAAGAGGATTTCAAAACCGAATATTTGGATTTTATACTTTCCATTAAAATTGTAGATGATTTAGATCAAGCAATAAATCATATCAATAAATACGGTTCCCATCACACTGATTGTATTGTTACAGAAATAACCGAGGATGCTTCCAAGTTTATGGCTTTAGTTGATTCCGCAAGTGTATACCAAAACTGCTCTACCAGGTTCGCAGATGGTTACAGATATGGTTTTGGCGCCGAAGTTGGAATCAGCACTGGGAAACTGCATGCCAGAGGCCCGGTTGGCCTTGATGGTCTGGTAACTTATAAATATAAGCTTTTTGGCAACGGTCACATTGTGGCAGACTATGTCGAGGGGCGGAAAAACTTTAATTTTGTAGACAAGTAAGGAGAAAGAATGATAATTGTAAATAACTTAAGTATTAACTTTAGTGGAACAAACCTTTTTAAAGATGTAAATTTAAAATTTGTTCCAGGAAATTGTTACGGCATCATAGGTGCCAATGGCGCAGGAAAATCAACCCTCCTGAGAATCTTATCTGGAGACCTTGACCCTTCCTCCGGCGATATCTCAATCGGGAAAAACATGAGAATGTCAGTATTAAAACAAGATCACTACGCATTTGATGAATTCACAGTCATTGATGCCATCATTCAAGGGAATAAAACCCTTTATAACATCATGGTTGAAAAAGATGCACTTTATGCAAAGGAAGATTTCAGCAATGAAGATGGTATCAGAGCTTCTGTACTGGAAGGTGAATTTGCAGAGCTTGGTGGCTGGGAGGCAGAATCAGAGGCAAGCAGGCTTCTTCAAGGCTTAGGGTTAAGTCAAGATCTTTTACCTGTTGAAATGTCTACTTTGACAGAGAAGGAAAAAGTAAAAGTATTGCTAGCGCAAGCTTTATTTGGCAAACCTGAAATAATTTTACTAGATGAGCCTACCAATGGTCTTGATATTCTAGCCATTAACTGGCTAGAAGATTTCTTGCTTGAATATGAAGGAACAACGATTGTCGTTTCTCATGATAGACATTTTTTAAATACTGTATGTACTAGCATAGTAGACGTGGACTTCGGCAAAATTAAAATGTATGTGGGTAACTATGAATTCTGGTATGAATCCAGCCAGCTTATGCAACGAATATTAAAAGATCAGAACAAGAAAACAGAAGACAGGGTCAAAGAGCTTCAAAGTTTTATTCAACGGTTTTCCGCAAATAAAAGTAAATCTAAACAGGCCACTTCAAGAAAAAAATTGCTTGATAAAATGAATATCGATGAAATGCCTTCTTCTTCAAGAAGATATCCTTTTGTGGGATTTAAAGCAGATAGAGAAGTAGGTAAAGAAATATTAACCATAGAAAATCTAAGCAAAACTATTGATGGTGTAAAGATTTTAGATAATATTAATTTAAGAATTAACAAAGATGATAAGATTGCATTTGTCGGAGAAAATGAAATAGCCAATACCACCTTATTTAAAATACTGATGGAAGAAATTGAGCCAGATGAAGGCACTTTCAAATGGGGAATCAGTACTTCAAGATCCTACTTCCCTCGAGAAAATGCGCAATTTTTTGATGGTTGTGATTTAGATTTGGTGAAATGGTTAAGTCAGTTTACAGAAGAAACAACTGAAACTTTTATGAGAGGCTTTTTAGGGAAAATGCTTTTCTCCGGAGACGATGTCTTTAAAGAAGTTAAAGTTCTATCTGGCGGAGAAAGAGTTCGATGTTTGCTTTCAAGAATGATGCTTTTTGGATCAAATGTATTGGTTTTGGACCAGCCGACAAACCACCTGGATCTGGAGTCCATCACTGCATTAAATAATGGGCTAATCGATTTTAAAGGAATACTTCTATTTGCTTCCCATGATCATGAATTTATTCAGACGACGGCAAACAGAATTATTGAAATCTATGATGATGGACACATTGTAGATAAATATTCAAATTACGATGAATTCGTCGAGGAATTTGGCAAATAACTTACTTTTTTCTGGGTATCTAAAATTTGGTAGTCCACCTCTATTTAGGGGAAGATTTGGACCATTATTAAGGATTGATTCCGTTAAATTTTTAACATTTTTCGACTTTAGTACCAAGTTTTTATACCATTACAGAAGAAATTAACCCCATTTTACTATTATCAAAAGATTTTATAACATACAGTTATCCCGCATTTTTAGATTTAGCTGCCTCAAATCTTTTAGGCATTTTAAGGCCCTGCAACGATCAAATACTCGACGTACATTGTGCATACAATATGCAACCAAAAGCATTGAAAAACCTGTATTTTCAGAATATTATAACTTTATATATTTCGCAATATTTATACAAGAATATATTGACGTGAAATTGACAATATGATAAAGTATTATTGTTGTTGTAATAGTAGTATTAAACCATTTAATATTTATTTAACAAATTAAAAATAAGAAAGAGGAGAAAAAAAATGTCAGTAAACGTAGCAAAGTATTTAGAAGATGTTAAAAAAAGAAATCCTGGAGAAGTAGAATTCCATCAGGCAGTAGAAGAAGTTCTTGAATCAATAGCTCCTGTTTTAGAAAAAAACCCACAATATGTTGAAGCTGGTATTGTAGAAAGATTTTTAGAACCTGAAAGACAGATTATGTTCAGAGTACCTTGGGTAAATGACCAAGGCGTTGTGCAAGTTAATAGAGGATTCAGAGTTCAGTTCAACAGTGCTATCGGACCTTACAAAGGTGGCCTTCGTTTACATCCTTCCGTATACCTTGGAATTATTAAATTCTTAGGATTTGAACAAATCTTAAAGAATTCATTAACAACACTTCCAATCGGTGGTGGTAAAGGTGGATCCGACTTTGATCCAAAAGGAAAATCTGATGGTGAAGTGATGAGATTCTGCCAAAGCTTTATGACAGAGCTTTGCAAGTATATTGGACCTAACACTGACGTTCCAGCTGGAGATATCGGTGTAGGCGGAAGAGAAATTGGATACTTATTTGGACAATACAAAAAAATTATGAATGAGTTTACTGGCGTGCTTACAGGAAAAGGTATTGGCTGGGGCGGTTCATTAGGAAGAACTCCTGCAACAGGTTATGGCGCTATCTACTATCTAAGAGAAATGCTTAAAGCCAATGGCAAAGACTTAAAAGATAAGACAGTGTTAATTTCAGGTTCTGGAAATGTTGCTATCTATGCTTGTGAGAAATTGCAAGAATATGGTGCTAGAGTTATATCAGTTTCTGATTCTAATGGTTACATTATAGATGAAGATGGCATTAAGCTTGAAACAGTTCAGAGAATTAAAGAAGTTGAAAGAGGAAGAATTAGTGATTATGTGAAAGCTCATCCAACAGCTAAATATGTTGCTGGCGGAAACCTTTGGGACACTAAATGCGAAATTGCTGTTCCTTGTGCAACACAAAATGATATCAGTGAAGATTCTGCTAAGACATTAGTTGCAAACGGATGCTACGCTGTTGTTGAAGGGGCAAATATGCCTTGTACAAATGAAGCGGTTAAGTTCTTCCTTTCCAAGAAAGTTCTTGTTGGTCCTGCTAAGGCAGCTAATGCTGGTGGTGTTGCAGTTTCAGCCCTTGAAATGTCACAGAACAGCCAGAGACTTGAGTGGACTTTCGAAGAAGTTAATTCAAGACTAGATGTTATAATGACTAGCATATTCAAAGCTTGCGATGATTCTTCAAAAGAATATGGCATGCCTGGAAACTATGTTGCTGGTGCAAACATTGCTGGATTCGAAAAAGTTGCTAAGGCTATGATGGCTCAAGGCATCGTGTAAACTAAAAATATTCAACATTCAAAAATGATTTAAAAAATGAGCGTATCCTAGGATACGCTCATTTCTATATCTGCTCCGAACAAGTATAAATACCTTTCTTTCACTTTTATGCCCCTGGAAACTTCTATTGCTTCCTGATAAATTTGAAGCTGCTCACGATATAAAGTTTTAATCTGTTCCAATTCCTCCACATTCCCAATGTCCGAAATATAATTTGTTTTATAGTCAATTAAAATGTAATCATCTTTTTCTCTGAAGTAACAGTCAATGATCCCTTGTACAATGACTTCTTCCCCCTCCATCTCTTTTATGATACTAAATGGAACTTCTTTATATATTTCTTCTGCCTGTGAAGCACGACTTCCTATTTTAGATTGGAAGAAGCTGATTATTTTTTCAGGTTGAATAACCTTTCTTTCTTGCTCAGTAAAAATTTTTGCAACCACCAGACTATCCAGCCTTTTACTCAGTAATATTGTGAGTTCCTCTTTTGAAATAAGTAAAGCGCCATAAGCCTCTTTGAAATCCAAATGCATCATAAAATCATGCACTATAGTCCCTTTTTCAGCATTGTTAAAATCTCTTATTCCCGTTTCAAATATAGGCAATCTAAGATTTTCCCTAAACGCATCTGTTTTTTTCTGCGCCCTATTGATTTCAGTTACTGATAATTTCGACTTTTGATTAATTGCACGTGCAAACCCATATTGATAACTCAGCATCTTATTAATTTGGCTAGCGAGCAAATCATCTTTCTGACTGTTTTCATTTCCATGAAGCAATGCCAACATAGGATTTTTATTAATATTTTTCCCACTGTTTAGTGGTACAATTTCATCTCTGCCGTGAAAAATAATTTTGACATCACTGGCTCTTGCCGCAGGCATAATCATATCCAAATAGCATCTTGCAGTTGAAGTGTCTCCTTTTTCTGTCAACTCATATTTTTCCAGGGCACCTCCCAGGTTTTTAACGGTGCCAATCATGATCAATTTATCCATAGCCCTTGTAAATGCAACATATAAAATTCTAATTTCTTCATCCATGTCATTTGACTTATTCTTTTCTTTTATGACATTCTGTAATAATGTTTTTCTGAAATATTTTCTTTTTTTGTCCACATAACTTAGCGTGATTCCCAAATCCTTATGAATGTCTAAATAAGAGGTATCTCTGCTCTGGTTAAACTGTTTTCCAAGCCCCGCAACCAAAACCACAGGGAATTCCAGCCCTTTGCTTTTATGAATAGTCATAATCCTTACGACATCATCGTTTTCCCCAACCAGGCTGACTTGTCCAGTTCTCACACTTCGAGCCTTTATTGCATCAATATAGGAAATAAATCCATAAAGACCTTTTAAACTCCCTGTCTGGAATTTAATTGCTTTGTCAATTAATAATCTTAGGTTTGCCTGCCTTTGAATACCGCTTGGCAATGCTGCTACATAGTTATAGTATCCTGTTTCTCTTAAAAGCTTCCATATTAAATCATCAAGAGGCATAAATTTCGAAAGTTCCTGCCACTCTTGAATTTTTTTCATCGTGCCTTTCACTTTATTTGACAAAATTGTATTTTCCCCACATTGCCCATAGCATAAAAAGGCATCATAAAATGTTCCTTTTTTATTCTCCCCTCTAATTTCTGCTAATTCACCCATAGAAAAGTCCATTATAGAAGAATGCAGCACACTAATCAAAGGGATATCCTGCTTTTTATTATCAATTATTCTAAGTAAATTTAAAACGATTTCAATCTCAATGGTATCAAAATACCCTTCGCTACCGTCAACATGGGCGGGAATATTTTCTTCTGTGAATACCTGATAAAATTTGTCGGCATAATTTTTTGTTGCTCTCAGCAATACGACAATATCACGCATGGTTATTTTTCTGATTATATTCTGTTTCACATCAAATATTTCACGACCAATCTCTGCCTTTATTAATTTAACTGCATTGTGCGCTTCAAGATCAGCCATTTTAAGTTCAAGAACAGAATCGTCTAGTTCCATGTCCTCTGTTGTCTGTTCATCGATAACATGCAATTCAACTTTATAATCATGCTTTCCTTCATATTCAAGTCCTTTATATAGCGCCGCATCCGTGTCATACTGGTCCATAATATAAGAAAAAATATCATTTACCGCATTAATGATCGTTCCTTTGCTTCTAAAATTCTGATTCAAATCTATCTTTGAATCCTTGCCATTACTTTGATTTTTATACTTTTCATATTTTTTCATAAAGATTTCCGGTTCTGCTAATCGGAACTTATAAATACTTTGTTTAACATCTCCCACCATGAATAGATTATTATCTCTTTTTATTCTTGATATTAACGTGTCCTGGAGTAAATTGCTGTCCTGGTATTCATCCACAAAAATATGTTTAAACTTACTTCTGTATTCTTGAGCCACTTCTTCATTTTCAAGTATATCTAGTGCAAAATGCTCAATGTCATTAAAATCAATAAGGTTTTTTTCTTCTTTTTTCAATTTGAACAATTTATGATATGCCACTATTAATACCTGCAGATACCTGCTGTCTTCAACAGTCATTTGAAGATCATTTATGTATTCATCAAGGCTTCTAACTGCATAATTTTCTTTTATATTACCGATAAAACTTTTCCCCTTGCCTCTTATCTTTTCAATTTTCTCTTTAATTGCCTCATAGCCTTCTTTTTCTTCCTTTGACACATTAAACCGCTGAAATTGAAGAGACGAAACCTGATCCAATATATTTTCAAGGCTCCTGTCATCAATTCCTTCTGATAGGAAGATTAACTGTTCCACATCAGCTTTAGCTTTACCCGCTAAGATTGTCAATCCTTCTTGTGAAATCAGTTCTTCCGCCATTTTAAAAGATTCTATGGAGATTCGGATATTCTTCTTGATAATTTTTTTAATTTCTTTTGCAACCTGGCACTCAAGGAATTCTTCTTTACTTCTTTGAAGTGATTCAATATTTTGATTGAGCCAGCCAAATGAATCAGGTATACTTTGAATCAAATTATAAGCACTGTCTATAATGGTTTTCACTTTGTTTTCATTTTTGCTTGCTGAATA
>JBBRXC010000004.1:0-36141 GCA_038248745.1 Peptostreptococcales bacterium
AAGCATTTTCTTTTCGCCGGTCGAAAGCTTTTTCTCTTTGTCCAGACGCATAAGATTCCTGACAACTTCTGCTACTTCAAAAGCATCTCCCGTTTTTAATTTCTCCATATTTTCTCTGTATCTTCTATTCCAGTTATTAGACATTTCAGTGGTTGCACCTTGTAATGAATCTATGACATCACCTAATTCCAGTTCAGTCATTACATTTCTAACACCAACGCCATCGCTGCTTTCAATGGGAATCATTATTTTCATATCACCACAAGGAACTCTAAGAATATAGTATCTTCTGGTCTCTCCAAGTATCTTCTTTTCTTCAATTTCCTCGATAATCCCTGCGCCATGCATCGGATATACAATTTTGTCTCCTACAATAAACATATTCAGACCTCCAGTCTTACATAGTCCATTATAAGGTATTATACCGCAATCTGTCAAGGAAACAATTTTTTAGTCTATCACAATGGCTATGCGCTGTCAACTATTATTTTATTACAATTCTAGTATCTTTAGCGATTATTTAATTGTATTAGTATGTTACAATATATTATATAAACTTCACACGTTTCTCACATATCCGGTATATTATGAAAAGGTATAAGTATTTAGAAAGGGAAGTGAACAACTATGCAAAAGTTATTAATTGTCGATGATGAAATCAATATCCGAAAAGTAATAAAAGAATATGGTGAATTTAACGGGTATCAGGTGGAAGAGTCAGCAGACGGAATGGACGCCGTCGCATTATGCAAAAAAAATGATTATGATTTGATTATAATGGATATTATGATGCCAAGACTCGATGGTTTTTCTGCATGCAAAGAAATCCGAAAAACAAAATCAACGCCAATTATCATGCTTTCAGCTAGAGGGGAAGAATATGATAAACTTTTCGGTTTTGAACTTGGGATTGATGATTATATGGTGAAACCCTTTAGCCCGAAAGAACTCATGGCCAGAATAAACGCGATTCTAGCCAGGCATTCCGCCGCTACTCAGTCGTCCAATGAAGCTTTGGTATTTGATGGTCTCGTTATAGATATTATTGCAAGAGTTGTCAGTGTAGATGGCCAAAGAATTGAGCTTACGCCAAAGGAATACGAATTGTTATTTTACATGGCTTTAAACAAAAATATAGCATTATCAAGAGACAAGCTGTTATCCGACATCTGGGGATATGATTTCTTCGGAGATGACAGAACAATAGATACACACATTAAAAATCTTAGAAATAATTTAGGAAAATACAGAGACTTCATTGTCACATTAAGAGGGGTAGGATACAAATTTGAAGTTTAATTTTGACAGAAAAAGCATAACCTTTAAACTTTGGGCATATTTCATTTCTTTTGCTGCCTTTTTAATGATTGTTTTATGGTTTCTACAAATTTTCTTTTTAAATAATTATTATGAAGCGATGAAAATATCTGAAACCACCAAACTGGCCTCCGTCATAGCATCTCAATATGGCCAGGATGATTTTATTGATACCATCAGAAACGCCTCTTATACAAACGATCTATACATTCATATTGAAACATCAGATGGTACCATTGTTTTTTCCCCCATTGAAGATGTGGTGAGAAAACCTTATGGCTATATAAAAGAGATGGCATTGGTAAAGAAGGAATTGTTAAATAATAACAGCCTGAGTTCCTCCATAGTAATTCCAGGCACAACAAATACTCTTGCATATGCCACTTTTCTTCACAGAGAAAATGGTTCAGACATTATTCTCTATATTTTTGCGCCTCTTTTTCCACTTGAATCTACCGTTGGAATTTTAAGGGATCAGCTTTTTTATGTAACTGTGATTTCTCTTCTTTTAGCTTTTATCATTTCATTTTATTTATCCAACCGAATTTCCCGGCCTATAAGAAGTATTACAACTTCAGCTAGAGAGCTTTCTAAAGGGAATTATAGAATCAAATTCCAGGGAGGACATTATTCGGAAATCATCGATTTAGCAAATACGCTGACCTATACCTCTTTGGAATTGGAAAAAACCTACTTATTGCAAAAGGATCTCATTGCCAACGTATCCCACGATCTTAGGACACCCCTTACCATGGTTAAATCCTATGCAGAAATGGTACGGGATATTTCAGGGGATAACCCCGCAAAAAGAAAGGAACATATAAAAGTAATCATCGATGAAGCAGACAGGCTAAATCTTCTTGTTGATGATCTGCTTGCTCTTTCTAAAATGCAATCTGGTGTGGTTTCTTTTGAAAAGTCACGCTTTGATTTAGTTGCCGCCGTTCAGGGGTTGCTGGATTCCTATAATCTCCTTATTGATAATGAGGGCTATAAGATAATTTTCGAAGCACCAGCTTCAGTGATCATTAACGCTGACAGGGCTAAAATCCTGCAGGTTTTTTCCAATTTGATAAACAATGGCGTGAAATATTGTGGGGAAGATAAAACTGTAATCATTACAATTATTGAAAAACAAACCCATATCCGTTGTCAGGTTTTGGACCACGGTATGGGAATTCCTAAAACAGAACTTGACTTTATTTGGGACCGATATTATAAAGCTAGTACAAATCACGTAAGAACAACGACAGGAAGCGGTTTAGGCTTATCTATCGTAAAAGAAATTCTTAACCAACATTCGGGCAAGTATGGGGTTGAGAGCGATCTTGGCAAAGGAAGTCTTTTCTGGTTTGAATTAAATAAATAAACCATTTTGCCGGATTATTTTTGATCAGAAACATCTTATTGCATCCCGAATACTTTTAACTCCTATCACTTTCAGATTTTTGGGCGCGTCGCTACACTTAGCGGCGTTTTTTTCTGGGAGAATCACTCTTTCAAAACCCATTCTAGCGGCTTCTCGAATAATTTTATCAATATTCTGAACGGATCTCAAATCTCCAGTCAAACCAATTTCTCCAATAGCCAAGGTTTTGGCAGGGCAGACAATGCCTCTCTGAGAAGAGTAAATAGCCATCGCCACCGCCAGGTCAATGGAAGTCCCCTCAGGTTTTAAACCACCCACTATATTCACATAAACATCTGTACTGATAAAAGTGGTTCCTGTTTTTCTCTCGAGCACAGCCAATATCATATTTAATCTTGAAAGTTCAACACCCACTGCCGTTCTTCTGGCAAATCCAATATTTGTAGGGGTTGTCAGCGCCTGCACTTCAAGCAACAAAGGCCTAGTCCCCTCGTATACCGCAGTAGCCACTGCCCCTTCAACACTTTCTTCCATGCCTTCTAAAAAACTTCGTGAAAGATTGTCTATTTCAAGCAATCCAGCTTCCTCCATTTCAAAAGCACCAATCTCACTAGTTGTACCAAATCTATTTTTCATTGATCTCAAAATTCTGAGTTCTTGATTTCTTTCTCCTGTAAAACTGAGAACACAGTCCACCAAATGTTCAATGATTTTCGGGCCGGCCAGTTCACCATTTTTAGTTACATGGGCAACGATGAATATGGGGATATTTTTTGTTTTTCCAACCTTCATTAAATGATTTCCGCATGCCCTTACCTGGGACACACTTCCCGGGGCAGATTCTATTTCATCCGAATACATGGTTTGAATAGAGTCTATTATCATAAAATCTGGTTTCATCTGCTCCTGAACATAGATAATATTTTCAATATTGGTTTCTGCCAGCAAAAAAAGATTGTCCAGATTCCCTGAGCAAACCCTGTCCGTCCTTATTTTAATTTGCTCTTCCGACTCTTCTCCTGTAACATACAAAACTTTTTTGTTCTGACCAGCTATTTTTGCAGCTGCTTGAATAATCAACGTGGATTTTCCTATACCAGGTTCTCCCGAAATAAGTACAAGAGACCCTTTTACTAGGCCACCCCCAAGAACTCGGTTGAATTCTCCAATACCTGTGTCAATTCTGGAAAACTGGCCGGATTTAACCTGTGACAGGCTAACAGCCTTCAGCTCCCTAGAAGGATCTACCCTTCTTCTGGAATCATCCTCATTTATTTCAACGATTTTTTCCTCAATCATCGTATTCCATGCACCGCAAATACATTGCCCCATCCATTTAGCACTCTCAAATCCACAGTCTTGACACACAAAAACTGTTTTTGCCTTCTTTGCCATATGCCTACCCCCTTCACGAACCTCAATGCAAACATTTGTTCTTATATACAATATACCAAAAGCTTCTCCTTTTGTCTATCATAAAAAAAAACGGAAGCAGATATTTCTATCCACTCCCATCTTTGTATTGCTCCAGTTATTAAGAAACCGTTTTTCAAATAATTTTGCTTAATGACCCGCTTCCTCTTCTGCTTTATGTTTCGCAATAATTTTTTCTGCCTGATGAATAGGTAACTCTTCATAACGTTCAAATCTCATGGAGAAACTTCCTCTTGCCTGCGTCATGGAACGAAGGGTGACTGCATAATCAAACAGCTCTGCCTGAGGCGCTTCTGCCAGTACTTTTTGTATACCACCAGTCTGAGGTTCCATCCCAAGAATTTTCCCTCTTCTCTTATTCATATCCCCCATGACATCCCCCATGTAATCATCAGGGACAAATATTTCTACATGTATAATTGGTTCCAAAAGACAAGGTTTCGCTTCCACAACGCCTTTTTTGAATGCAAGCGACGCTGCAATTTTAAAAGCCATTTCATTGGAATCCACATCATGATACGAACCATCATACAAAACTGCCTTAACCCCTACAACCTTACATCCAGCAAGCGGACCCTTCTCCATGCATTCTCTCAGCCCTTTTTCAACTGCAGGAACATAATTCTTTGGTATTGACCCGCCAAAAAGTTTTTCTTCAAATTCAAATTCTTCTTTTGAAGGGGAGAACCTGATATGCACGTCTCCGTATTGTCCAGCACCTCCAGATTGTTTTTTATGTTTTCCCTGAACATCTGAAGAACCTTTAATCGTTTCTCTGAATGCTATTTTTTGTTCAACAGCAACAACTTCTGTACCAAACTTTTCTTTAAGTTTTGCTTTGATTATGCCAATTTGGATTTCTCCCTGTCCGCCTAACAAGGTTTGATGTGTTTCTGAATTCCTTTCAAGCCTAAAGGAAGGATCTTCTTCCATCAGCCTGTGAAGGCCAGTACTTATTTTTTCATCTTCCCCCTTTACCTTTGGCTCTACCGCCAGATATAGGGAAGGCTCTGGAAATTTAATAGGTGGATATGTTATCTGATTTGCTTTATCACAAAGTGTATCTCCAGTATGCGTAAATTGTAGTTTTGCAATAGCAACAATGTCTCCCGCTTCCACTTCTGAGGATTCCCCTTGCGTTTTCCCTCTCATGAAGAACATAGCCCCCAATTTTTCATTTTTGGTAGCTTTTGTATTATATATTTCCAGTCCAGGTTTAAACTTGCCCGAAATCACCTTCACTAAAGAAATTTTTCCAAGAAACGGATCTGCGATGGTTTTAAATACAAATCCCGAGGCTGGTGCCGAAGGATCAACCTTTCGGATAATTTCGTTGTCATTACCATCTACTCCCACATAGTCCTTATGCTCAGCCGCAGTAGGAATATATTTTATTATTGCGTCCATAACCTCTTTAATCCCTGTTCCTTTTATGGATGAACATTGCATAATAGGGGCTATATCTCCGGATTTTATGCCATTGTGAAGTCCTGTCTTAAATTCCTCTTCTGTAAAAGGTTCTCCTGAAAAGAACTTTTCCATCAGTTCTTCTGAAGTTTCTGCAATCGCTTCGTTTAAAGAATCTTTGTCTTCAAAAGTGACTACCGAAACACCGAATTTTTCTTTTAACTGGTCCACAACTTTTCCGGTATCAACATTTTCTTTGTCAATTTTGCTTAAAAGAAAAAACCTTGGAATGTCGAATTCGTTACAAGTGTTCCATGCCTTTTCAGTTCCCACCTGGATTCCCGCAGAAGCGTCGACCATGATGATGGCTGCTTCAACGGCTCTCATTGCCGAATTAACTTCACCTACGAAGTCAAAAAAACCTGGCGTGTCAATAAAATTAATCTTAACCTTGCTGTATTCAACTGGCACTATCGAAGTACTGATTGAGTATCCTTTTTCTATTTCCATCTTATCATAGTCAGATACTGTGTTTCCGTCTTCAACTTTTCCTAGCCTGTTAATAACGCCTGTTGCAAGTAGTGCAGCCTCTAAGAATGTAGTTTTTCCACACCCTCCATGTCCAACTAGTGCAACGTTTCTGATAGTGTCGCTTTTATAGCCCTTCATATTTAGACCTCCTATTTTTTTTTAAGTTAAATGAAGTATATCATTATTAAACTTAAATATCAATTACTAATTGGCCACATAGCAGGGAAAGAAATAACCAGCGCTATTCATATCTCAAGGCTTCAATAGGATCCATTTTTGCGGCTTTTCTTGCTGGGTAAATCCCAAAAAACATACCGACCATAGCCGAAAAAAGAACCGCAAACAGTACTACAAGAGGGCTTATTACTAGCTCAGCCCCTGCAATTGACATACCGATTACTGCAATTCCTGCGCCCAAAGCTGTTCCGATCACCCCGCCGATTGCTGATATGATCATAGACTCAATTAAAAACTGTACCAATATATCCTTTGTTCTAGCACCTAACGCTTTTCTGATACCAATCTCTCTTGTTCTTTCCGTAACAGAAACAAGCATTATATTCATGATACCAATTCCGCCAACAACCAGAGAAATACCTGCAATCGCCCCTATTGCAAGAGACAGCGTCCCTAAAATCTGATCTGCCGTTCCTTGCTGGGATTCCACAGATTCAGAGATATAAGTTCCTTTTTCTAAACCCTTTAATTTTTCCAGATAGTTTATCATCGCTTCAGATGTTCTCTTGATGTCATATCCTTCTCTAACATAAAGATTCAGCACCCCTGCCACCAGTTCTCCATCTCCCTGTATTGACGTGTAAGGCGAATACGCTGGATAGCCACTTGCTGGCATAAGTCCACTGAACAAGCTTTTTTCTTCCTCATAAACACCCACAATGACAAATTCTTTTAATTCTCCATTTACGGTGAGGTCCAAGGTTTTTCCAACAGGGTTTTCCGTATTGTAAAAAAATTCGGCGCCTTTTTTTTCTATGACAATATACTCTCTTTTTCCTTTCAGGTCAGCATCGTTAATCATCCTGCCATGAATCATATTCATTTTCTTGAATTTGTCAAAGTTGCCGGCTACACCTTGAATGGACCATTTCCCTGCGACTCTTCCTACTGTCGTTTCTGACTGAATGCTAAGATATGGGTCAATATAGGCAATTTCCTTCTCAAATCGATTTGAGAAGGCATCCAACTCTTCTTGTGAAAAAGTCACAGCCTGTGCAGCGCTCACATCTCGGTCCTGCCGCCAGTCTGGGTATATTGCCACGGCATTTTTCCCAAAATTTTCAAATTCTTTGGATACAGTAGCCTTTGCGCTATCACCAATTGATGTAATGGCAATCACAGAACTGATCCCAATGATAATGCCCAGCATAGTAAGAAATGACCTCATTTTGTTGGATCGAATTGAAGTAAGCGCTAATTTAATGTTTTCAAGAAATAACATTACAGCACCTCCTTCTTCCTATGAAAATTCTCTTTGTCGGAAGTGATTTCGCCATCAAAAAATGTAATGATTCTATCTGTACAAGCTGCTATATCATGTTCATGGGTAACAATAATGACAGTGTTTTTGTCTTCCTTATTTAATTTTCTAAAGATCTCCATGATTTCAATGGATGACTTTGAATCCAGGTTTCCAGTGGGTTCATCCGCCAGAATAATTGGCGGTCTATTGGTTAAGGCTCTGGCGATAGCCACTCGTTGTTTTTGGCCTCCCGAGAGTTCATTGGGCATATGATGATATCTGTCACCTAGCCCGACGCCATTTAAAACTTCTATGGCTCTGCGTTGCCTTTCCTCTTTAGGGATTTTTGCATAAACCATTGGAAGTTCTACGTTTTTCAAAGCCGTCGTTCTTGGGATTAAGTTGAAGGATTGAAAAATAAAACCAACATTTTTATTTCTAACTAAAGAAAGCTGGTCGTCTGTTTTTTCACTTACATCCACTCCCTCAATGTAGTAGCTCCCCCCTGTCGGCCTGTCTAGGCAGCCAAGAATATTCATTAGTGTAGACTTACCCGACCCAGAGACGCCCATAATTGCAACGAATTCACCTTTATTAATCGTTAAATTGATATCTTTTAATGCTTCGACATTTATGGTGCCGTTTTTATAGATTTTAGAAATATTCTCTAACCTAATAATTTCTTTACACATTTGTGCTTCCCGCCTCCTGAATTTTAACAGTCATGCCATTTTTCAAATCAAATCCCGGGCTTAAAATGATTTGATCCTTTACCTGAAGTTTTGTGGAAATCACTTCTATGTTCATGGTCCCCTCAATGCCCAGTTTTACAGATACAATTTTAACCGTATTGTCAGCATTCAGCAATATAACACTATTTTCGCCGGTTTCAGGATCTTCCAATATTCCATCGATTGGTACAATCAAAGCCATTTCCTTGCTTTTAATTAAAATATTTGCTTTTGCAGAAACACCCGAAATAATATTTGCCTGTCCTTGATCAATTGAAATTGTAACCGGAATAATCATTTCCTTTGATGCGGCATCTTTTCTTTCTCCAGTGGATGCTATTCTTTCAACCAGTCCGGAAAGGATCTCATCTCCAGTTACTTCTGATTTTATTTTTACTTTTTGGCCAACTTTAATTTTGCTAATATCGAATTCACTTACTTTCACTTTCATCTTCAGATTATCTAAATCCTCCACGACGAACAATGCTTCCGAATTAATTGAACTGGATGCCACTTTTCCAACAACGGCATTAATTCTGGTAACCGTTCCACTGATTGGGCTTTTAATGCTCGTTTTATCCCCGATATCATACGACTGAACCGTTAAGGCATCATTATCATATAGATTTTTCTTTTGAATAAGTTCGTCCTTGGCTATTGCTCCCTCGTTAAATAGCAATTTTGCATTTTCATATTGGGTTCTTGACAAACTGAGGGCATTCACTGCTTTTGCATATTGGCTTTGTAGATCGCTGGCATTTAATCTGGCCAACGTTTGGCCTGCGGCTACCAGTTGCCCTTCCTTGACCAGTATGGAAGATATTTCGTTGGCTGAAGAAGACATAATCTCCGCTTTTTCCGCTCCTTCTATCGTCCCATTAATTGAAACATGCTCTTCAATATATCCTTGAGTCACTTCACCTACAGAGACAACGGGTGAATTGTCTTTTGGGGGTATAAAAAAAACAGCGACTGCAATTGACAAAATCAACAAAGCGATTCCTATCACAAGCCCCTTTTTCTTCTTGCTCCACTTAACTTTATTTTCATTTTTCTTAAACATTTTCATCCCTCCATATTTTTAAAATATGGCAGCCTAGCCGCAATCATTGTCACAATCAAAGCAAAAACTAATCTGCCAAGGGTGACCACAAAAACATTCGCACCCGCCACATAAAATAGAAATCCAGTTTCAATAATCCCGTGACACAGGTACATGAAAACGGCCACCAACGCCATATCTTTTCTTGAAAGTGGCGTCCGATTATTGATTTCTATAATGGTTCCTGCTCCATAGGTAACGCCCATAAAGACAGCTACAAGCAAAGGGAAAACAGCATTTTTGCTCATTCCCATGATTTTTCCAAAACCCTCAAGTTTTGTTGCGACTTTCTCGATAATTTTATACACCATTAATATTTCAATGATAATCATCAACGGGATCAATACTTTTAGGAGATTAAATATAGTGGTCATTGAGCCAGTGATCATTTCATTCAGTATGACATCCCATGTTACACTCATTGCACCATACCTCCCAGCCAACCAACCAACAGCCCTATAAATATAGCCAGAATGATTCTGAAAATGGCAACTCTCACTGGGGGGAATCCAATCTTTTGAGCAATTGCTGATTCAACCGGCAAAGAATGAACCGTTAAACTAATCATGGCAATCGTCGTGATTTGGGCCATATTGAAATCAAAAGATCTCATCGCTGCAACAACACCATATTCATCCGTAAATACCCCCGTGATGATTGGAATAATTGCGTTTCCAGGCAAATGGAATAATCCCATGCTTGGTGCAAAAAAAATCTGAAGCCATGGCATAATTGGCGAGTATTTTATTAATACTACAAGAAAATAGATGGGAATCATAATTTTTAAAAGCATCAATCCTATTTTAATACCTTTTATAGATCCATCCTTCACCGCTACGAAAAAAATGTTCATTTAAAATTCCGCTGTTTTCGGCGTTCTTGGGAATGGCTGTACATCTCTGATATTACTCATACCCGTGATGTACATGATGATTCGTTCAAATCCCAACCCGTACCCGGCATGTTTCACGCCACCATATTTTCTAATATCCAGATACCACCAATAATCCTTCTCATCAAGTCCCATTTCAGCCATACGTCCTTTGAGAAGATCAATACGCTCTTCTCTCTGGCTTCCACCGATAATCTCTCCCACACCTGGTACTAGAAGATCCATGGCCGCTACCGTTTTATGATCATCATTCATTCTCATGTAAAAGGCCTTTATATCCTTCGGATAGTCGGTGACAAATACAGGTTTTTTGAAAATTTCTTCAGTAATATAACGCTCGTGTTCGGTTTGAAGGTCAATTCCCCACTCGACTGGGAACTGAAATTCTTTGCCTGATTTTAAAAGCATTTCAACAGCTTCCGTATATGTAACTCTAGCGAATTCATTATTCACGATGGTATTTAATTTTTCAATTAATCCTTTATCAATAAAACTGTTGAAGAATTCCATTTCTTCCGGTGCTTTTTCAAGTATAAAATTAATAATATACTTGATCATCGCCTCTGCCAGTTCCATATTATCCTGCAGGTCAGCGAAAGCAACTTCTGGTTCTATCATCCAAAACTCAGAGGCATGTCTTGCCGTATTAGAGTTCTCTGCTCTGAATGTAGGCCCGAAGGTATATACATTTCTGAAAGCCATGGCAAAAGTTTCCGCTTCAAGTTGTCCGCTTACCGTCAGACTTGTCTCTTTACCGAAAAAGTCTTCACTGTAGTTTATATTTCCGTTTTCTTGTTTTGGTGGATTTTTCATATCAAGAGTTGTTACTCTGAACATTTCCCCTGCTCCCTCAGCATCGCTTCCGGTGATGATTGGTGTGTGTACATAAACAAAATTATTCTCCTGAAAAAATTGATGAATCGCATACGCTACCAAAGATCTTACTCTAAACACTGCTGAAAAAGTATTGCTTCTGGGTCTCAAATGAGCAATCTCTCTAAGAAATTCCAAGCTGTGTCTTTTCTTTTGAAGAGGATAATCAGAATCAGAATCCGCTTCTACGACGACTTCTAATGCTTTTATTTCAAAAGGCTGTTTTGCTTCCGGGGTCATCACAAGCTTGCCCTTTACCATCAAAGCTGCTGCTATCGGCGCTTTTGATATTTCTTCGAAGTTGGCAATAATTTCTTCTTCATATACAACCTGAACTGATTTAAAGAACGATCCATCATTTATCTCAACAAATCCAAACTTATTTGAACTTCTATTGGTCCTGATCCATCCTCTAATGATTACTTCCTGATCTGCATACTGATCAGTGTTTCTAAATAACTGTTTCAGCTGAATGTCTTTCATCTTTTTTCTCTCCTTTTCCTAAAGAAGAGTTTGCCGAAGCAAACTCTCTTGGTATTTTTATAATGGTTTCATGGTTGGGAATAAGATAATATCTCTTATGGAAGGGGAGTTTGTAATCAGAATGATCACTCTGTCAATCCCGATCCCCAGGCCTCCGGTAGGAGGCATTCCGACCTCTAAAGCATTTACAAAATCTTCATCCATTGGGTGGGCTTCTTCGTCACTCCCATCGTCTAGTTGTGCTTGCTGTTCCTTAAACCTTTGGTACTGATCTATTGGATCATTCAACTCTGAGAAAGCATTTGCCACTTCCCAACAATTAATGTAAGCTTCAAATCTTCTTGTTATTCTTGAATCAATGGGGTCTCTCTTTGCAAGAGGTGATATTTCCACAGGATGTCCAATAACAAATATTGGCCCTTCCAAATGTTTTTCACAATACTCTTCAAACAGTGCGGCTATAACTAACCCTCTTGAAATGGTATCTGCATGATCCAGCTTATACTTTTTTGCGACTTCTCTTGCCTGTTCATCTGTTTGAACTTCATCAAAGTCAACGCCAACCCATTTTTTAACGGCATCCTGCATGGTTATTCTTGCCCATGGGGGTTTCACATCAAACTGTTTTCCCTGATACTCAATAATTGTGGTGCCATTTACCTTCAATGCCGCTGCTGCAATGACATTTTCGGTGATATCTATCATATCTTCCATATTTCCATAGGCCTGATAAAGCTCCATAGATGTAAATTCCGGATTATGGTTTCTATCCATTCCTTCATTTCGGAACATTTTTCCCATTTCATAAACTCTGTCAAGTCCACCGACAATCAGCCTTTTTAAGTAAAGTTCATTTGAGATTCGAAGCTTCATGTCAATGTCCAACGTATTGTGATGCGTTGAAAAAGGTCTTGCATTGGCTCCCCCAGCAATTGTTGTCAATATAGGTGTATCTACTTCTAGGAAACCTTTTTCTTCTTCTAAATACCTTCTAATCTCTTTAATAATGCTTGCTCTTGTAAGGAAGGTCTCTCGAACCTCAGGATTCATAATAAGGTCAACATACCTTTGACGGTATCTAATGTCCATATCCTTCAATCCCTGAAATTTATTAGGAAGCACCTGTAGGGATTTTGTCAGCAATGTAATCTGACTCACCTTAATTGAAACTTCACCATGCTTCGTTGTAAAAACATTTCCTACAATACCAACAATGTCTCCTATATCATAGGTTACAAAAACCTCGTATTCTTCTGGCGTAATAACATCCTGTCTGATATAGCATTGGATTCTTCCCATTTTGTCTTGAATATCAATAAAGGATGCTTTTCCCATATGCCGATTCGCCATGATTCTTCCTGCACAAGTAACAGTTTTCCCTTCAAAGGCATCATAATTGTTTTTAATGTTCATGCTATGGGCATCTACATTCCATTCCTCAATTAAAAAGGGGTTTCTTCCCGTTTCCTGAAGTTTTTTCAGTTTATCTCTTCTGATCAGTCTTTGTTCATTTAACTTCTCTTCAGAAATCTCTTCCACTTCTTCAACAACAAGGCCCTCTTTCTTTTCTGCGTTACTCATTTCTACTCCTTTATTTATATATATCTAGAACCTGATAGTGCTTTGTTCCTTCTAAAACTTGGACTTCAACTTTTTCGCCTTTTTTCTTACCCAATAGGGCCTCACCAACTAGCGATTCGTTTGAGATTCTGCCTTCGAAAGGATCTGCCTCAGTGGATCCGACTATAATATATTCGAATTCTTCTTTAGACTCGATTAATTTAACTTTAACCTTGAGACCAATGCTTACACGATCATTGCTCACCTTACTTTCATCTATAATCTTTGCTTTACGCATCATATTTTCTAATTTATGTATTCTTTCTTCTAATTCAGCCTGCTCATTTTTGGCAGAGTCGTACTCTGAATTCTCAGAGATATCTCCATATGAAATTGCTTCCTTAATTCTTTCAGAAACTTCTTTACGTTTTACTGAAACAAGTTCCTCATGCTCTGCTACTATTTTGTCGTACCCCTGTTTGGTTAGTAGGATTTCATCTGTCATATTAATTTCTCCTTTCGACCTATCGTCGTATCGTCGTATCGGTATAGTATAAATTATACGCGCTTCTTTGTCAATTAGTTTGGCTTATTTCTGTAGGTTTGGCTTATTTACATCTTGCTTAAACGCTCATAATAGTATAAAATCAACTTGTTTGAAAAGGAGGATTAAATGATCTCGACATCTAACCTTAAATTTTATATCGCATTGATATTTGCCGTTATCATTTGGGCATCTTCTATAATAATCACCAAGCTAACCATTCAAGGAATTGGCCCAATTGCTCTTTGTTTTTCGAGAGCTTTCGTTGCCTTCCTTTTCCTTTATCCCTTTGCTTTTAGACATGGCTTTAAATTTAAAATGCTCCTGACCAGAAATGCCATGATCTATGGTGTCTTTGGATATGGGGGAAACCTACTTCTTCTAACATTTGGGTTAAAATACTGTTCTGCAAACATCTCCGCTATCATTCATGGGCTCTTTCCTGTTTTTATGATTTTTATGGGTTATTGCATGCTCTCAGAAAAAATTACAAAAATAAAAGCATTCGGCATTTTCTTTTCCGTTATAGGGGTAATCATTGCGACAATCGGAGATTTTTCAAGCAATTCTGGTACGCTTACTGGCATAATTCTGGTTGTATTATCGGTTTTAACTTGGTCTTTTTATACCGTTTATGCGAAAAAAACCGCTTCAGCGGAGAACTCATTTATACTTACTGAGATTTGCCTTGGTGCTTCTATAATTTTTATTTTTCCTCTTTTTATTGGAGAAACTATCTTAACTGGTATACCCTTTCTTTCTCCAGAAACGTTACTAAGCATCTTATATTTAGGCGTCTTGTCAGGGGGCCTTGCCATTATCCTTTGGAATTATGGCATCCGAAAAGTAAATTCAGCCGTATCTGGTGTATACTTTAACCTGATGCCAGTGTTTGGGCTTGTTTTCGCTGCTTTCATTGGTGAAAAAATAAATTATATCCAAATAATCGGATGTGGGCTTGTTTTCGTTGGCGTTCTAATAGGCACCAGCTCTGAGGTATCTAAAAGGCAAATTAAAGTTGTTAACCACAAAGAACAATTATTTAACGACTCTGATCAATTGAAGAAATCGGATAATTAGCTTGTAGAAAAAATCTATAAAAAGCTGATAGGTTGCTGCCACTTTTGGTCTTGAAAAAATCCAGACAGAAATAACGGCTGTTATTAAAATCATTACATAAGTCAACCGATCCTGGCCATCAAAGACTCCATTCGCCATGACAATATAACGAATAACAATATGCAAAACATAAACAGACAACGTATTTTGACCCACTGTAACCAGCCATGTTTTTTTGTTGGGCGTCAATATTAAAAATACGCCGATCCAGCAAAGTGCCGCAATTGACAAGATAATTCTGACAGCGGTTCCTTCCAAATTATTCAATCCAATATTGACATAAGCCGTTTTATAATACATGGAAGATAATGGAATCGCTTTATAATTTGACACAAATGCAGAAAAAACAATCAGAATGATTCCCGTTAGCGCCCCGACCGTTTTTGGTATCCGGCGGATTTTATCCAAATGCTTTTCTTCACAGAAATATCCCAGCAAGAAAAATGGTAAAAAACCAAAAATTCTTCCTATTGAAAGGGTTACTCCTAAAAATGGAATAAGGCCAGCTATAAGTGAAACAAAAATGCTTATTGGTAGGATATATTTTATTTTGGCAAGATCTTTTATGAAAAATCTGTATACAAACATATTCAAAAGATACCAAAGGGCCATCGTAGGCAAAGTCATGTCTATAGATGCATTGCCATAAAGGGCATATCGAATCACATACATGATAGGCATCAACACTAAATAGGGAAGCAGAAAAGTTTTAAAGGCTGTTTTTCTACATTTATCTACATTCTTCGAAAAATATCCAGCTACAAATAAGAAGCCCTGCATGATAAAAGAAAAGGAAATAATATATATTACTCCCCCAAAAGTTTTCATCTCAAAAGTCCCGCTTGTACTAATATAATGGGCAAGAACCACAAAAAAAACCAAGATCGCCTTTACATTATCAAATAAATAATCTCTTTTCATTGTTCTACCTGTTTTTAACTTCCTGAAGCAATTCTTTCATTGCAGTCGTGTCTTTTACTGTGTTGACGGCTCTTCTGACGTCTGCTGATCCTCTGATTCCTTTTAAATACCAAGCCACATGCTTTCTCATTTCACGCACTGCCACATATTCACCCTTCGATTCAATGACATAATCTAAATGTTTTAGGATAACTGAAATCTTTTCTTCAAGGGTGGGTTCTTCCGGCTTTTCCAACCCTGACCACAAAGCAAAAGCATCCCGAAATATCCAAGGGTTTCCCATAGCTCCTCTGGCAATCATGACAAAGTCACAACCAGTAACTTCCATTAAATTTATGGCATCTTGGCCAGAAACGATATCCCCATTTCCAATAACAGGTATTTTAATGTTCTCTTTCACCTGCCTGATGATATCCCAATTTGCTTTTCCACTGTAATATTGTTCCCTTGTTCTTCCGTGAACTGCAACCGCTGATGCGCCTCCAGCCTCTATTGCCTTTGCAACTTCAATGGCATTTATATTATTTTCATCCCATCCTATTCTTATCTTTGCAGTCACTGGCTTATTTGAATTTTCAACGGCAGCTTTGATCAAATCATAGATCAGGTCTGGATTTTTAAGAAGCGCTGACCCTTCGCCGTTTCTTACTACCTTTGGTACTGGGCATCCCATATTTATATCGAGTAAAACATTTTCTCTATTTGACAAAGTCTTTGCTGTGAAACCAATGACCTCTGGTTCGCTACCAAAAATCTGAAAAGCAACAGGTTTTTCTTCTTCAAGAATCTCCAAAAGCTTCTCTGTGTTTTTATCCTTGTAATATAAACCCTTGCCACTTACCATTTCTGAGTATACTAAACCCGCTCCCTGTTCTTTACAAATCCTTCTGAAGGAAGAATCTGTAATCCCTGCCAAAGGTGCAAGAAAAAAAGGATTATTTAGAATGACGTTTCCTATTTTTAAATTACGCAATTTTTGCTGGTCCCTCTATTCTTCTCATAAATTATTTGAAGTCCTTCAAGAGTAAGCAACTTATCCACACTATCTATACAGTCTACACCTTTTTCTATAAGTGTTGCCAGTCCTCCTGTTGCTATAACCCTAGGTTCTTTGCTTGATGGGGACAGATTCTGAAGCTCAATTTTCATTTTTTTAACGATATAATCTACCATGCCCATGTGGCCGTAAACCAGACCTGACTGCATACTTTCTATGGTGTTTTTGCAAATCACCTGACCAGGACTTTCCAATTCTACTCTCGGTAGTTTTGCTGTTTTTTCAAATAGCGCATCTGAAGAAATTTTTATGCCTGGGGCGATGGTTCCCCCAAGATATTCTGCTTTTTCAGTGATGGCACAAAAAGTAGTTGCAGTACCAAAATCGATGATAATTAAAGGTCCTCCATATTTGGCCAAACCTGCCACTGCATTAACAATTCTATCTGCACCTACCTGTTTTGGATTGTCATATTTAATCGTCAGACCCGTTTTTATTCCTGGGCCTATAACAATTGCTCTTTTATTAAAATATTTCATTGATAAATGCTGTAATGTGTAAAGCACTGGAGGCACAACCGTAGATATGATGACATCTTTTATATCTTTCATATCTAATCCTTCATAACTAAAAAGCTGATTTACGATCATCCCGTATTCATCTGCACTTTTATTATTATCTGTCTCGAGTCTCCAGTTTTGAATTAATTCTCCATCTTTGAATACCCCAAGAACAATGTTGGTGTTCCCCACATCAAATGCTAGTAGCATGGTTTTTCTCCTTCACTCTGCCTTTAAATTCCAGTGATAAGTTCTTTATAAGTAATAATACACTATACTTTATTATCCGAACTATTTCAACTTCTTTATAAAAAAAAGGTTAAACCGGCAGAGTGCTTCCTTTATTGAAAGCATAACTATCTCAGTTTAACCTACTATTTGTTTTCTATTTTAATGTAACCAAAATGTCTCCTGTATTGACTGCTGCGCCTTTTGCAACTGAAATTGATTCTACAGTACCTGCATGAGGTGCCATAATTTCATTTTCCATTTTCATTGCTTCAAGAATGACAAGAACATCCCCTTCTTTAACAACCTGACCTGCTGTGGCAACTACTTCCCATATTGTTCCTGGCATTGGGGAAGAAATCACTGTTGCACCTGCTGATGGTGCTGCTGCTACAGGAGCTGGCGCTGCTGCTGGTGCTGCTGGCGCTGGCGCTGGTGCTACTGCTGGTGCTGCTGCTGCTACGACTGGCGCTGCTGCTGCCACTGGCGCGGCTGGTGAAGCTACACCACCTGCTTCTTCAACTTCTACAGCATATGAAATCCCATTTACTGAAATATTATATTTTTTCATCTTAATCTCCTTTATTAAATTATTTTAAATTATCAACCCTTAAAATTTTCTGCTAGCAATCGCTTCGGATGTTCCGGCATTTCCCCATGAGGTTGCCTGCCCTGCTGCCCTGCTGATTTTCCGGATAATCAAGTCACTCGCATTTGCGGTTTTACCTTCGAAAGCTGCGATAGCTGCCGCAATCACTGCAATTAGTTCAGGTGAACTCTCTGGCGAGGTTGAAGCCTGCGCTATCGTTGTTGCTGCTGCTGGCGAAGCGGCCATTTTAACTGGTGCATCTTCCAGATTGCCTTTCGGTGTTTTTGGCTTTTCAGCTGTGAGTTTCGCCATCAGGGCAATCAACCCCCACAATAATATAAGGACCGTAAACGTAATTCCCATACCCATTAATGTTGTAATCAATGCTCCTACTGATTTTTCACCAAAGCTAAGTGTGGTAAACAGCTCAGGATCAGCAAATTTTTGCATTATACTTAAATCGTTCATTTAACCCACCTCCTATAGCGGAATATTCCCATGTTTTTTTGCTGGCAAAGATTCTCTCTTTGAACTCAACATATCGAAGCCGCTGATGATTCTTTGTCTTGAAGTAGCAGGCTCAATGATATCTTCTACATAACCCATTTCGGCTGCCCTATATGGATTGTTGAATTTTTCTTCGTATTCAGCGATTTTTTCATCTCTCTTGGCAACGGGATCTTTTGCTTTACCAATATCATTTTTGAATACAATATTTGCCGCACCAGCTGCTCCCATTACAGCAATCTCCGCACTAGGCCATGCCATTACTAAGTCTGCACCTAATTCTTTGTTGCACATTCCTATATAAGCGCCCCCATATGCTTTTCTTAAAATCAATGTAATTTTTGGCACTGTTGCTTCACAATAAGCGTAAAGCATTTTTGCGCCATGTCTGATGATTCCGCCAAATTCCTGGTCAGTTCCTGGCAAGAATCCAGGCACGTCCTCAATGGTAAGTACAGGCGTATTGAAAGCATCACATCTTCTGATAAATCTTGCCGCCTTATCGGAAGCATTTATATCAAGGCATCCTGCAAAGAACTTAGGTTGATTTGCAATAACACCTACAGTCTGTCCATCTAATCTGATGTAACATGTAATCATGTTCTTTGCATAATGAGGCATTACATCGTAAAGAACGCCATCATCTGCCAAACCTTTAATTACTTTATACATATCATAAGCTTTATTTGGATTTTCTGGAATGATTTCTTCAAATTCTGGGATCAGTCTGTTTGGATCATCATTTGTAACATAAATCGGTGTGGTTTCCAAATTGTTTGAAGGAAGATAACTAAGTAAGTCTCTAACCTTTATCAACGTATCTGTATCATCCTTACCAATGAAATGTGCAACACCGCTGGTCGCATTATGTGTCATTGCGCCGCCAAGAGCTTCAGCTGTAACATCTTCTCCTGTGACCGCTTTTATTACTTGAGGCCCTGTAATAAACATCTGGCTGGTCTTATCGACCATAAATACAAAGTCAGTAATTGCTGGTGAATAAACTGCTCCACCTGCACAAGGTCCCATAATTACTGATATCTGAGGAATAACGCCAGAAGAAATGGTATTGTTATAGAAAATCTTACCATATCCTGAAAGTGCATTGACGCCTTCCTGGATTCTGGCGCCACCGGAATCGTTTAGACCAACGATTGGTGCTCCCATTTTAAGAGCCATTTTCTGAACTTTTACTATTTTCTCCGCATGATATTCTCCAAGAGATCCACCTAATACTGTAAAGTCTTGAGCATAGGCAAATACCAGTCTCCCGTCAACCATACCATAACCCGTCACAACACCATCTCCAGGTGCTTTCTTGGTTGCCATATCAAAGTTAACAGATCTGTGTGACACAAATACATCCAACTCAACAAAGCTTCCTTCATCAAACAAAATGTGCAACCTTTCTCTGGCCGTTAGCTTTCCACTTGCATGCTGAGCATCTATCTTTTTCTGCCCGCCTCCAAGTGCTATCGCAGCCTTTTGCTTGCGAAGTTCTTCTAGCTTATTCATATATATTTCCTCCTTAAGTGTTATTAAGTTGTATTTTGATCTATGTCCTTAAATACACATATCAATACGAAATCACTATATCCCAAATATGGGATATATGCAATAACATATCTCATTGTATACATTATTCATCAATACTCCTGTGCGGACGGGCAAGTTTTAATGGACAAGTGTTTCCAGCCTTTTCAACGCCAACGCTATTGTTAAACCAGGTATGACCCGATTTCCAGTAATCTCCACATCTAGCACTTCATTAATTTTCTTTAATCTGTATTGAACTGTGTTCGTGTGGATTCCCATTATTTCTGATGTTTTAGCACTATTCATCCCTGCATCTAATACAAACGTTTCAAGGGTTTCCAGTAGCTGCTTTCCTTTACTCTCTTTTGAATCCTTAAAAGGTTCTAAAAGTTCAATATAATTTTTCTTAACAAAACCACCTTGTAATTGAATACTGATGCAATTGCTGACCAATGCCAGCTCATATTTTGTAAATACTCTCTTATAAGGAAAAACCTTCTGCACAAAAGTCCACGCTTCACTGATTAATCGGTAAGCGTCAGCAGCACCTTCAATGCCATCTATTCCAGTTACATGAAAAATCCTGACTGTTTTCTCTTCTTTCAACCTATTATAAAGCGTAATACATAAGCTTCTGTCTGCAGACAGGTTTTCATCCAGTTTATCTTGTCTATTGAAAATCATTCCATAGGTGTCTTCACCCTCGGTGATCTTCATGACATGAAGCGCTTCATTTTTTTCAAAATCCGAGATGTATTTAAACCCTTTTGTTTTTTCTATCCCTTTGGCATAAAAAATACTAAGAATTTCATTGCCATTAATACCAGCCTCTTCTTTCAGCGTATAGGCGAGGCTTTTATTGCCTCTGCGAAGGGCTTTAATGAATTCCGATTTCGCATCTCTTTCAGGGGTATATTTCCACATACCCATGGCAAGCTCGATGATTTCCGCCAGCTTTGTGATTTCTCCTGCCGAATAAGAATCTTCATTATCGACAATAAACATGAAATGTTTTTCTCCGTTGATCATCACAGGTCCCCAGTAGGTCAGCACCCCATTTACATCAATCATGGTATAAACCGCTGATTTTTCCATGTCTCTTTCCCTGCCAAGCCTTATGGCATCAGCAATCGTTGCTTTATGCCTTGTTTCCACCGAAAGAATGGGATTGAAGTCGTAGCTGAGAATAATCAGCTGGAAATCATTGTTAATTGCGGCTTCTCTTACCGCTGCCTGAAAATTGCTATGCTTTTCAAAATTAAGCAAATGAAATATTGTATTGCTGATTAACCTGTTTGCGAAGTTATCACCATATAATATTTTTTCCATTAATTCATGAATAATGTCCGAATAGGATACGTTTTTATTTTCCGGTAGCACAATCAACGGCAGGCCCACCTGATTTGCGGCATCTACAACCTCCCGGCTGAGATGCGTTGTCATCGATCCAACATAGAAAAGAATAAGGGCTGAATTACCTGCATTGGAAAGGACTTTTACAAGTTCCACCTGACTGCTAACATCGTTCTTGTTTCCAAAAAAGCCAGTAAGTGCTATTTCACCCTGTTTCGCTAGAAACGTGCTGACATCTCTTAAATCAGACGCATCAATGACAGATACGCCTTTCACTTTATTGCCCAAAGATTTGTCCCCTGCAACAACTTTAGCAGTTTTTAAGATTTCAAGTTCTAAACATTCCGCTACAGTGATTTTCATTTATTTTTCCTCTTCATCCTCTGCTTCATCCGAATCATCCTCTGCGTCTTCTTCTAGCTCCTCCTCTGAGTCTTCTTCCAACTCATCCTCTGAGGGTTCTTCCAACTCTTTGTTTCCTTCATCTTCTATATCTTCGTAATCTTTATAATCCACATTAGATAAAAGGTCTTCTGTCTCAGCGGCCTCTTTTTCGTTGGATTTTCGTATAATTTCTTCTTTGATTCGAACGTCTTCGGCCAATTCTTCGGCGGTCATATGCCCGTTAAACAACAATTCAAACTGTTCTCCATCAAGTGTTTCAATTTCAAGAAGTGCTTTTGCAACAGTATGAAGTGTGTCAACTTTCTCAATCAGTATTTTTTCAGCTTGGACATATGCCTCTTGAATCATATTTCTTATTTCTTCATCGATCTCTGAAGCTATTTCTTCCGAAAAATTCTTTTTGGTGGAGAAATCTTTCCCCAAGAACACTTCTTCCTCAGAGCTATAATTGACAGGTCCGATTTTTTCGCTGAAACCATATTTTGTGACCATCGCTCTTGCAATTTCTGTAGCACGGGCAATATCATTGCTTGCACCGGTGCTTATATCGTTCAATGTTAATTTTTCTGCAACACGGCCACCAAGCAAGTGAACAATTTGTTCAGACATGGAAGTCTTTGTGGCATAATACCTTTCTTCTGTTGGAAGGATCATCGTAAATCCGCCAGCTCTTCCTCTTGGTATAATGGTAATCTGATGAACAGGGTCCGTATTTGGCATCATTCTGGCTACCACTGCGTGTCCAGCCTCGTGATAAGCAGTAAGCTTTCTTTCAACTTCACTGATGACTTTACTTTTCTTCTCAGGACCAGCGATTACTTTTGTAATAGCTTCTTCTATTTCATCCATTCTGATTTTTCTACCATTACGCCTTGCTGCAAGCAATGCTGCTTCATTTAAAAGGTTTTCTATATCTGCAGGCGTAAATCCTGGCGTTCTTCTGGCCAATAACTTTGGCTGAACTTCTGAATCAAGAGGTTTATTCTTTGAATGTACTCTAAAGATAGCTTCTCTTCCCTTAATATCAGGAATGCCAATCACAACCTGTCTATCAAATCTGCCAGGTCTCAGTAGTGCAGGATCCAGAATGTCAGGTCTGTTTGTCGCAGCTAGAATGATGATTCCTGCATTTTCGCCAAAACCATCCATTTCAACCAAGAGTTGATTTAAAGTTTGTTCTCTTTCGTCATGTCCTCCGCCGATACCTGCGCCTCTTTTTCTGCCGACAGCATCAATTTCATCAATAAATATGATGCAAGGGGCGCTTTTCTTTGCCTGCTCAAATAAGTCTCTTACCCGAGAAGCACCTACTCCTACAAACATTTCCACAAAGTCAGAACCACTTATACTGAAAAACGGTACATCTGCTTCTCCTGCTGTCGCTTTAGAAATATATGTTTTACCGGTTCCAGGTGCGCCGACCAAAAGAATACCCTTTGGTATTCGTGCCCCTAGTTCCTGATATTTTCTTGGATTCTTTAAGAAATCAACGACTTCCTGAAGTTCTTCTTTTTCTTCATCAAGCCCCGCAACATCATCAAAGGTAACTTTCTTTAGTTCGTCCTTATTATGCAATCTTGCCTTACTTTTACCGAACTGCATGACTTTTCCACCGCCACCGGCACCGCCCTGATTCATAATGATAAACCAGAAAAATACTAGCGCCAGAATCATAATAATAGTTGGTAGCATAGAAATGTACCAAGGTGTTATTTTCGGTTCATCACTACTGTAGCTAATTTTCCCTTCTGACATTTGTGGGAAAATATAAGTTTCGTCAAGCCAACCAATCTGAACAATGGAAGGTGCATAGGTGATAATTTTCTCACCAGATTTTAAAGTCGCATTAATCGTCCTGTCTGTCACATTCAGGCTTTCCACCTGTTCCTTTTGCAGATTTCCCGCAAATTGTGAAAAAGTGACTTCTGATATAGTCTCTTTTGGCGTTCCCTGGTAAAACCAAGCCATCGCCAGAACCATGATGAATATCATTATATATATCCCCATATTTTTTGTGAATTTCTTCAATTTGTTTTTCCCCCTTGAATATGCAAAGTTAGTTCATTCTTTTTTGTTGTAACCACACTATTTTATCACATTATTTTATTAAACTCAACAAAAATTCTTTTTATAGTTTCTTCCTCCAATTGATAATTTTCGCTTATTCTGCCTTTTTTAAAGCCCGTTTTCAACCCAGTGACATCGTCGCCTATCATCCACAGCACCTCACTGTCCCTGCAAAGCATTGGTATTTTATCTCTGTATTCTTTTTTAATCTTCATATCTATAAAAGCATTCTGAATTTTCTTTCGACCTCCGACTCCTTTTAAAACTATGTAGTCCCCAGGAAGTCTCGTTCTGAGAATTAACTCGTCAACCCTTATGGTGTGAGCTTCAGCTGGCTCAGGATTCAGGTTCTCCTTCATAAAACCAACTTCACCGTAATCAATCACCACTCTATATCCTTTGGGGAAATGAACGGATGACCCAGTTTTCCCTTCCATGATAAGTTGATCAGCTGCCTCCACGTGGGCTCGAATGATTCCTTGGTCCAAACCTATTCCCTCAAGTTTTCTGATGATTATTCTTTTACGGATGGCGGGATGTTGTGCCCTTATTTTTTCCAGGCCCAAATCATCTTTCAGCAATTCATTGACAACGGCTTCCATAAAATCCTTATCTTCTTTTGCAATATTGGAAAGTCTGTTTAACGTATCTGTAATATTTGGATTAAAATTTTCTTCAATGAAAGGAATAAGGTGTAATCTAATTTTGTTCCTAGTATAGATAGGTTGTTCATTTGTATGATCCAACCTTGGATGAAGCTGGTTTTCCATACAGTATTTTTCAATATCGTCTCTTTTTGCATCCAGTAGCGGCCTAATGATTTTTATTCCGTCAGTCCCTTCACGTTTATATTCAATTCCTGCCAACCCATCTGGTCCTGTTCCCCGTAATATTCTCATTAACAGGGTTTCTGCCTGGTCATTTGCATTTTGGGCTACAGCGATTTTAACCCTCTCCGGGTTAATCCCGTATTCTTCCATTACTCGTCTTCCTACGATGTAGAAAGCTTCATATCTTGCATTTCTTCCAGCTTCTTCTCCACTAATTCCCTGTTCCTTTGCAATTGAATTGCAGTCATAAATAAAAGTTGAACATTCCAATCCATGTTCAGAACAAAATTTTTCCACATATTTCTGATCTTCTTCTGCTGCGCCAGGTCTAAATTTATGGTTTATATGAACCGGATGTATGGTTATGTTCAGTTCCATTTGAAGCTGTAATAAAACATGAAAAAGGCACAAAGAGTCCGGTCCTCCTGAAAGGCCCAGAACAATGTGCTCATGATGGCTACTATCTATTAATTTTCTTTCAATAATTGTTTTTTTAACCCTGTTTTTCATCATAAAATTAGTATAACATACAAAAATATATTTTCAATTAAATCCTGTAGCATTTATTCTTTTATTCCAAAGAAGACTTTTGCGTTACCGCATGTGATCCTAGCCACTTCTTCAAAACTGATCCCTTTTATTTCAGCAAGCTTTGCCGCTGTATACTCAATAAAGGGGGACATATTTTGTCTTCCTCTGAAAGGCTCTGGCGTCAGATAAGGCGCATCGGTTTCAATCAACAGAAATTCAATGGGCGTCGCTGTTGCTACCTCGATTCCTTTTCTGTTATTCTTGTATGTAATGGGGCCTGCAATGGATATTGTCGCTCCTAGTTTTACATATTGCTCTGCAAGTTCCCGGCTTCCTGAATAGCAATGAAGAAGCACTCTAGCATCTTTCACCATCTCATCGTTTGTCCCTTTTCGCTTGGGAAACCAGTTGCATCTTTCTTTTGAAAATGCACCCTCCTCCTTTAAAATCTCCATAACGTCTTGGTTGGCATCCCGATCATGAATAATAATTGGCATTTTCAGTTCGTTAGCCAATTGAATTTGATGGCGGAACCATATTTGCTGATCTTCCTTCGGGGAATGGTTTCTAAAGTAGTCTAGACCAATTTCTCCGATGGCTTTTACCTTCTCCTTTTTAGCCAATCCTTTAAACATGGATAGCTGTTCCTGATCCATGTTTCTAGCCTCATGTGGGTGGCATCCCACCGCAGCATAACACCAGAAATATTTTTCTGAATGCTTTACTGCCATCATCGAACTGGCCAGGTCAAACCCCACGTCAATCACATAGGAAACCTGTGAGGCTTCTATCTTTTGAGCAAGCTCTTCTCTTTCTTTTTCAGTGTAATCTTCGTTGTTTAAATGGGTATGACTGTCAAATAACATATTTTTCTCCTTTATTTTTTTCTTTCTCTAAACCAGAAATAGGACATGAAAATTGGCACGATAGTGATTAACAAGGTGACTCCCAAAACAACGGCAAATAAAGGGGAACTCCTTAATAATATTGCTGCCCCAATAATCACAAGCCCTCCGATGAACCACATAATCCCCCCCAACCTGTGCGTCTTATTCCAAACTTCTTCCTCTGAAAGGGTCCACGGCGTTCTGATACCGACAAAAAAATTGGTTTTAAATTTTGGCATCATATTTCCGATAATTGTAAACAATATCCCCACGAGCAATACAATAGCCATCTCAACATTTATTCTTCCAGGATTCAAACTTTCAGATACAATTACAGCGGTTAACGCGATGAAAAAAAGCATCATGAATATTTGAAACTCGTCATAATATTTACTGAACTTATCGTAATTTTTACTTCTTGGATCAATTTTTCTCAGTAATGGGAAAAGGATGGCAAATAAAATACCCATTGACCCATTGACCCATAAGTTTAAATGGCTCCCGTATTGAACGCTCCCATCCAATGACCAGTGGATGGGTATTTGATCAGGAAGAGAACTATTGAAAACCCCTATTATTATTAATGGAACCAAGGCCAAACCCCAAATTATTAATCTTTTAGTAGTTATTTTTTTCATTTGTTATCCTTTCTACCCTCTTAAAGAAGTCATCCAATTCAAAATCTCATCTAAAACTGTCATATTTAATTCATAATAAATATACTTACCTTTTCTTTCATCGGATATCAATTCTGCTTCTTTTAGAACAGAAAGATGATGGGACATGGTTGCCCCGGTGGTTTTGAAATGTTCCCCAATGTCCCCTGCTGTTCTAGGTCCACTTTTTAGCAAATTTAGGATTTCCCGTCTTGTAGGGTCAGAAATGGCTTTTGCTGTTTTTTGAAAGCTCATTTTAATTCTCCTGATTTTCATTTATTTAAACGTTTTCATTTAGATAACCATCTAAATGTATTATACGCGCAGTTCATTTAAAAAGCAATAACATTTTGATGAATACCTAAATGTTATTGCTTTATTAATTTGCTAGCTTACCACTTCTCCGTCCGGTGCAATGGTTGTTACAAACTCACAACGGTCTCCATTGTCTGCAAACAGCAGCATTCCTTTTGATTCTAGTCCACGAAGAGCTCTTGGTTTCAGGTTCGCCACCACGATTACCTGCCTTCCAACTGCTTCCTCCGGTTTAAAACTTTCAGCCACACCGGAGATCACCTGACGAATTTCTGTCCCCATTTTAATTTTAAAAACAAGAAGTTTATCCGCCTTTGGATGTTTTTCAGCTTCCAGGATCGTCCCTACTCTAAAGTCAATTTTGTCAAAATCACCAAACTCAATTTCCGGCTTTAATTCAAGTGGCTTATTTTCCATTACAACTGCTCCCTCTATATTGTCTTCTGCAGAACTGGCACCACTTTCCGTCATTGCTTCAAGTTCTGCAAGTTCTTTCTCAATATCGAGTCTTGGGAATATAGCATTGCCCTTCTTGACTTTCTCTCCTGCCATCATATCAAAGGTAAAGGCATCCTGCCATTCCACCTCTGCAAACCAAATCCCAAGTTGCTTCCTGATTTCCTTAGAAGTTGTGTGCATAAATGGCGTAATTAACACCGACACAATTCTTAAACATTCAGCCAGGTTATGCATCACCGTGTCAAGTCGCTCTTTATTTATAGGGTCTTTTGCCAGCACCCAAGGTGCGGTTTCATCAATGTATTTGTTGGTTCTTCTGACAAGCACCCATATTTCCTCAAGCGCCATGTTGAATTTGAACTTGTCCATATTCGATTCAACTTTAGCCGCCGCACCTATTGCAATCTCCCTGAGTTCATCATCATGTTCTCCCGATACACTAGCTTCCGGCACAATACCATCGCAATATTTTTCAATCATGCTGACGGTTCTTGAAACAAGATTGCCAAGGTCATTGGCCAAATCATAGTTCATTCGATTTAACATGACTTCATTGGTATAAACGCCATCCTGACCAAATGTATATTCTCTAAGCAGAAAATATTTAAGAGAATCAATGCCGTAACGTTCAATCAGTTTCACAGGATCAACAACATTCCCCTTGGATTTTGACATTTTTCCACCTTCAAGAAGCAGCCATCCATGGCCAAGAACCTGTTTTGGGAGAGGCGCCTCCATTGCCATCAGCATTGCTGGCCAAATAATAGAATGGAATCTTACAATTTCTTTTCCTACCAAGTGTACGTCTGCCGGCCAGTACTTATCATAAAGCTCTGGATCATCTGGGTATCCTAGCGCAGTTATATAGTTTGAAAGTGCATCAAGCCATACATAAATCACATGCTTTTCATCTATTGGCACAGGAATTCCCCAGTTAAAAGTTGAACGCGAAATGCATAGGTCTTCTAGTCCTTGCTTGACAAAACTAAGCATCTCATTTCTTCTTGATTCTGGCTGCAAAAATTCAGGTGTTTTTTCAAATAAATCAATCAGTCTCTGCTCATATTTGGAAAGTCTGAAGAAATAGGCTTCTTCCTGCGCTTTTACTACAGGCCTCCCGCAATCGGGACACTTGCCATCAACAAGTTGACTTTCCGTCCAGAAAGATTCGCAAGGCGTACAGTACATCCCTTCATATTCTCCCTTATATATATCCCCATTCTCGTAAATTTTCATAAAGATCTTCTGAACTCTTTCCTTATGTCTTGGCTCCGTTGTTCTGATAAAGTCATCATAAGATATTTCCATGGTTTTCCAAAGTTCTTTGATGCCATCGACCACGTTATCAACATAAGCCTGTGGTGTCATCCCGTTTTTTTCTGCGGCTTCCTGCAGTTTTTGACCATGTTCATCTGTGCCCGTTAGGAAATGTACATCATATCCGCAAAGTCTTTTAAAACGTGCCATTGCATCCGCCATAACGGTACAGTAAGTATGCCCTATATGCAGGTTTGAACTTGGGTAATAAATAGGTGTTGTAATATAGTAAGTGGCTTTTTTCTCTGTCATTATCTTGTTTCCTTTCAGTTCCACCTCGAATGAGAGATGGTTTATAACGGCTTATATTTCTAAATTATCGCACTGTTTCACCTATATTGCAATGACTATTTGATTCCCCTCTTTGTTTGCATATTCTAAATTAATTCCACATAAAAAGCTGCATTTAAATGCAGCTCAATGTTTTTATAGTTTAATTGGCTTATTATGGTC
This sequence comes from Peptostreptococcales bacterium, assembly GCA_038248745.1. Lineage (GTDB taxonomy): Bacteria > Bacillota > Clostridia > Peptostreptococcales > Anaerovoracaceae > JAENWH01. Next base: position 29,454 of record JBBRXC010000004.1, read on the forward strand.
CGGATTCCAACTGGAGAGCCACTCTTCCAATTCCTCTGGAACGTCTCCGTTTTTTTCCATTTCCTGAAGTTTTAGGAAACCTTGGAAATACTTGTCAATTTCATCTGGTTCAAGAGTTATTTTCACTTCGTCGAGTAATTTGAGAAATTCTTTTTCTGTGTGAATTTTCATTACCTTTTTTTTGAACTCTTCATCAATATGCACTCTTTCTATTACCATTCTTATCTTTTCCTGATGTTTCATAATAATCACCTCCTACTTCACATTATATTAGAGCGAGATGCTTTATGGATTATTGTTATTTTCTATTTTTCCCTTTATTTAGACATATTTCGACAAATATTTTAGCGTTTCAACCCCGAAAGTCCTATAATCCAGCACTTTCTAACAACGCCTTATTTTGTAAGACAGTTTCCGGGGGGCCATCCGCAACAACTCTACCATTTTGAAGTACAATAACTCTATTGCATATAGCAGCTGCCATTTCCAAATCATGGGTCGCTATCACCTTGGTGATTGGAAGCTTTGTAAAAACTGGTAAAAGGTTTCGCCGTGATCTAGGGTCTAGAAAAGAAGTGGGCTCATCAAAAAGCATCAATATTGGATTCATGGCTAAAACGCCGGCTATTGCCACCATTCTTTTTTCCCCTCCTGACAGCTTACTGGGTAGTCTTCTTGCCAAATGCTTTATATCAAGCTGATTCATCACCTTTTCAACTCTTTCTTTTACCTCCGTTTCAGAGGCGCCATAATTTCTTGGGCCAAATGCAATGTCTTCATATACATGCGTCATGAAAAGCTGGTCGTCAGGGTTTTGAAAAACAAGTCCTATTTTTTGCCTAATTTGTGCTAAAGTGGATTTTTTAAGCATCAGCGCATCAACCATGACTGTCCCTTCTGTGATGGGAACTATTCCCACTAATGACATCAGTAATGTTGATTTTCCTGCACCGTTTGCTCCTATAACCGCCACCGTATCTCCTTCATTAATGTGAATAGTCACGTCATCTATTGCGGTGTTACCATCAGGATATTTAATTTTCAAACCCTCAATTTTAATCATTTCTCTATCCTTTCTAGATGATGCCCCCAATGAAAGCAGGTACATTTACCATTCTTAGAATAATTGCTACTGCTAGAAACAAAATCATATAGATCCATTCCAATGCAGGGGGTTTTTGTGTTGGAACATACTTATAATCTCCAGAAAAGCCTCTGCACTTCATGGCAAAATATACTCTTTCTCCCCTGTCAAAGCTTCTTAACAGAAGTTGACCCACAAAGCTACCCATGTCCTTGATTTGTATGCCTTTCGACTCAGGAGATCTTAGAGAATAAGCTGTATACATATTGATCGTTTCCTCTAAAGCCACACTAATATATCGATAAATCATGGAAATCAGAAGTACAAAGATGGCCGGAACTTTTAATCGAATTAATTGCCTTGATATGACGGGCATTTTTGTTGTTGCTATCAAAATAAGTACCGCCATGACAGTTAACCCAGCTTTCAATGTTATGGCAAACAAGGATACAAGCCCATAAGAAATATTTATATTGAGAAGTGTCAACATCGTTTCCTGATCAAAAATCACATTGGCTATTCCTGCAAATATACAAAATGGTAATGCAATTGCCAGTCGTGACAACAGCGGTTTTATAGGGATCTCCCCTAATGCCATGAAAACAACCGGATAAAACGCGTACGGTAATAGCCCACTGATTGAATACCTGTCAAAACTAACAACAATTACCACATAAAAAAATGTGGTAATTGTTTTTGTTAATGGATTAAGACGATGAACAACAGTTTCGCCCTCTGCCAAATTTTCCAAACTGTGAAAGCCATAGGTGGCCTTCGAAAGCATTGTCATCTTTTCGCGGCCTTCCTTTTCTTTATTACATTTATGATAACCCCCGTCACCCCTGCAAGTAAAAGGGTAAGCGTTCCACCAAGTACTCCCGCGAGAGAGGTCCCCTGTTCAGGTGTTGATTTTAATGCATAATCAGGCATAAACGCAAAACTCTCTTGGATTTTTTCGAAAACATTATAGACACTTCCTGCTTTTTCGATTTCACCACCGCCAGTGATATTCCCGATTGCCCATTCCAATCCATCAGGAAAAGAGGACGACAATAGAGAAAAAACGGCACCCAGCATTACTGTGAAGATTCCCAATGCAATAAGCACTTTTTTTATTGATGTTGATCCAATGCTTTGATCCGTCAAGGCACCTTCTATCATTTCTGGTCTCATGCTGTAAATAAAACATAAAACTGCTGCCGTGACAATCCCTTCTATAAGCCCTATAGCCAGATGAATCGGTTGCATTAACAATACAAATATATTGAAGGGCAACTGGGTAATATTTGAAGCCATCGTCTCCAGAACTACGCTGAATGATCCCAGTTGAAGCCCTACGACCACCGCGACTACGGTAGCCAAGGTAATTCTTTTAGGGCTAAGCTCTTTGGAAACAATTGGTTTGAAAATCAATGGGTAAGATACAAAGGATACAATGACCCCCATATTGAATATGTTGGCGCCAAGCGCCAAAAGTCCTCCATCCGCAAAAAACAAACATTGAATAATTAAAACAGCAGACATCGTCAATAATGCCGGAAATGGTCCAAGCAATGCTGCTAGCAAAATGCCTCCCCCTATATGGCCGCTTGATCCTGTTCCAGGTATTGTAAAGTTTATCATTTGCGCTGCAAATATAAATGCGCCCGAAACTGCCATAACGGGAATTTTTTTATCATCAAAACTTTTATCTTTTTTAATTTTATTCACCGAGTAAGCGATTGCGCCAATTGTTACTGCGGCCATAGCCAGACCAACGGGCGGCGAAAGCAACGCATCTGCCATATGCATAATAATTTCTCCTTGTTCTTTTAGGCACAAAAAATACCAAGAATTAGCTACTTCGCTTCTGCGGGTACTGTGCCTTCTTGGCATAATTTTCTATGTAATTGTACTATATAGTCATTTTTGCGTCAAGTAAAATTGTTGCATTTTGGATTTTTTAGGGTATAATTAAGTTTCAGAGGTTCCGACCATGAGGTCGGAACCTCTGAAACTCTTTAAAATCTCGTTTGGAGGACAACCTTTTGAAACATTTACTAAAATATTATAAGCCATATCTATTATCCATGATTGCCATCTTAATTCTGCTTTTCGCTCAGGTTACTGCTGAGTTGGCGTTGCCAAGACTGATGGCTGGCATTATTGACAAAGGAATTATTACTGGGGATATGCCTTACATCTATAGTACTGGGTTACTCATGCTGGCGATTTCTCTACTTGGCATCATATGTGCTGCGGCTGTTGGATTTTTTTCTTCCCAGGTTGCATCAAAATCCTCAAAAAAAATTCGCAGAGCGCTCTTTGAGAATGTGACTTCTTTTACGAATATTGAATTCGATCAGTTTTCAACTTCATCCTTAATTACCCGATCAACCAATGACATTCAAGTACTCCAAAACACATCGTTTATGACGTTTCGAATGGCTTTTTATGCCCCTATTATGGGCATTGGCGCCCTAATTGGCGCATACACAACAAGCCCCAGTCTATCGTGGACAATCGTCGTTGGTATTTTAGGCATCTTGATCGTTATGCTGTTCATGCTTTTCGTCACAATGCCAAAATTTAAAATTGTTCAACGAATGGTGGATAAACTTAATTTGATTATGGGAGAACGTTTAAACGGAATATTGGTTATCCGGGCCTTTAATAGAGAACTAAATGAGCAAGCCCGTTTTGATCAGGCAAATAACGATTTAACCAAACTGAATACTTTTGTAAATAGAGCGGTCTCTGTGATGATGCCTGCTTTGATGTTAATAATGAATCTATCTGCCTTACTAATTGTCTGGGCGGGATCAAACTTAATTAACCTAGGAAATCTTCAGATTGGAAGCATGCTTGCCTTTATCCAATATTCAATGAGTGTTATTATGTCCTTCCTTTTTATTACAATGATGTTTGTCATGATTCCAAGAGCTTTGGTATCTGCCGGTAGAGTTGGAGAAGTAATTAATACAAAACCTGTCATTACTGATGCAGACTCTATTCAAGCTGCTCCATTGGATCAAGGTGATTCAGCCTCTGAATCATCTACCAGCAACGCTTCAAAAGGACTTGTGGAATTCCGAAACGTCAGCTTCAGATACCCGGATTCAGAGGAAAATGTTCTTACAGATGTTTCTTTCTTTTCAAAACCCGGCGAAACAACCGCTTTAATTGGCTCTACCGGGAGTGGAAAATCAACAATTGTTAATCTTCTTCCCCGATTTTATGACGTAACAGAAGGTCATATTTTCATCGATGGGATCGATATCAAAAGTCTTCCTCAAAAGGAGCTTAGAAAAAAAATTGGCTACGTACCTCAAAAGGCGGTGCTGTTCTCTGGTACAATAAACAGCAATCTCAGCTATGGAAACCCCGATGCTTCTATCGAAGATTTAAATCTGGCCGCTACCATCGCACAAGCCAAAGAATTTATTGAAGAAAAACCCGAGGGTTTTGACTCCCCTATTTCTCAAGGGGGGACAAATGTTTCTGGCGGTCAGAGGCAAAGGCTTTCAATAGCAAGAGCTCTTGCTATTAATCCAAAAATATTAATCTTTGATGACAGTTTTTCAGCCCTGGATTTTAAAACAGATGCAGATCTTCGAAAAGCTTTAAAAAAGAATAAAGAGGACTGCACCCTTATCATCGTAGCACAAAGAATCAACACGATTATGCATGCAGAACAGATCATTGTTGTTGAAAATGGAATAATTGCAGGAATAGGAACTCACAAAGAGCTTCTTTCAAGCTGTCAGGTTTACAAAGAAATAGCTCGTTCACAATTAAGCGAAATTGAGCTTGCCCGGGAGGAAGGTGCAATAAATGGATAAATCAAAAGCAAATCCCTCCCCAATGAAAAGAGGTCCTGGAAGTGGTGGTGGTCCAGCAATGGCTATGATGCCAGGAGAAAAAGCGAAAAACTTTACACAGACCATGAAAACCTTGTTAGGATACTTCAATCCTTACAAAATGAAGGTTGTCTTTGTCTTGATCTTTGCCATCGGAAGCACCTTGTTCTCCATCGTTTCGCCAAGTATTCTGGGCGGTGCAACAGATATCGTAGTCAGAGGTCTTGGTACCAGCTCAGGAATTGATTTTGAGGCCTTGCTCAGAACCCTGTTGTTTTTATGCGTGCTTTACGGCATAAGTTTTCTCTTTGCGTTTTCACAAGGTTTTATTATGGCAGGGATCTCCCAAAAAATTGCATACAAACTCAGAAAAAACATGTCAGAAAAAATGGACAGATTACCACTTAAATATATGGATACCAAAACCAATGGCGAAATATTAAGTAGACTGACAAACGATATCGAAACAGTAAACCAGTCCCTTTCCCAAAGCATTACCCAAATCATCACCAGCTTTACGACCCTAATTGGCATATTAATTATGATGCTATACATTAGCATTCCAATGACTTTAGTCGCTTTGATTATTCTACCCACCTCCGTACTTCTCATTCGGGTGGTAGTAAAATATTCTCAGGTTCATTTTAAAAACCAGCAGAAATATTTGGGAGAAATCAACGGTCATGTTGAGGAGATGTATTCCGGGCATGTTATTGTAAAAGCATTTAATGGAGAAACCGCTTCTTTGAAGAAATTCAATGAAATTAATGAAAAGTTGGCCGAGTCTGCCCAGAAATCACAATTCCTGTCTGGATTGATGATGCCGCTTACTGGATTTATCGGCAATCTTGCTTACGTGTTTGTTTGCGTGGTTGGTGGTTATCTTGCACTGAACGGCAAAGTAACAATTGGTCAGATTCAAGCATTCTTGCAGTATGTTCGCAGCTTTAATCAACCAATAGCACAAGTGGCGAATGTGGCAAATGTACTTCAATCCACTGCCGCAGCAGCAGAAAGAGTCTTTGAATTCATTAATGAAGAGGAAGAGCTTCAAGATTCAAAAGTTCCTGACAAATCAATAAATTTAAAAAAGGTTAAAGGCGAAGTAACCTTTGAAAATGTAAGCTTTGGCTATAACGAAAATAACATTTTAATAAAAAACTTTTCGTTTACAGCAAAGCCTGGGCAGAGAATTGCCATCGTGGGTCCCACCGGTGCGGGGAAAACAACCATCGTAAAGTTATTGATGCGTTTTTATGAATTAAACGAAGGACGAATATTAATTGATGGTATTAATATCCTAGACATCAGCAAGAATAATTTAAGAAGTATGTTAAGCATGGTTTTGCAGGACACCTGGTTGTTCAGCGGTTCTATCATGGATAATATTAAATATGGTAATATGCAGGCAAGTGATGAAGAGGTGATTATTGCCGCAAAAGCAGCTCATATTCACCACTTCATAAAAACGCAGCCCAATTGTTATGATATGACGATTAATGAAGATGCCAACAATATTTCGCAAGGCCAAAAGCAATTGCTTACTATTGCACGCTCTATCCTTGCAGATTCACCAATCCTCATTTTAGATGAAGCAACAAGCTCGGTGGATACAAGGACTGAAGTCCAGATACAGCAAGCAATGGCAAATCTGATGAAGGATAGAACCAGTTTTATCATAGCTCACAGACTTTCTACAATTAAGGATGCTGATACGATCCTTGTCATGAAAGATGGCAATATCATTGAACAAGGAAGCCACTTA
>JBBRXC010000005.1:0-29577 GCA_038248745.1 Peptostreptococcales bacterium
CACCATTTATTTATGGGGAGACCTCTCCTTTATACGATAATGACGCCATTAGGCTGAACCGTTTAGGCCTTTTCCTTGGAACAAATAATGGCTTTGAACTTGATAAGCCTTGTGACAGATTGCAAGGTGCTGTCATGTTTATTCGGCTTGTCGGGGAGGAGAAAATTGCCATTTCAGAACCGAAGACGTCTCCTTTTGAAGATATTACACAGGCTTGGGCGATGCCTTATATTGGGCAAATGTATGCACAGGGTTACTCAAATGGTACAAGCTTAACCACTTATGGGATTGGCGCTATGTCTGCCGATCAGTTTTCCGCTTATATATTAAGAGCTTTGGGATACAGTGAAGCCAAGGGCGATTTTGTCTGGAGCACCTCCTTATCCACGCTTTTAGAATTGGACATTATCTCAAAAAGAGATTTTGATATTATCAAAAGTGGTTCTTTTCTAAGAGATTATGCCGTTAAACTGGCAAGCAGCGCCTTGGATGCCACTCTTAAGAATTCTGATACAACATTATATCAGCTTTTGCTGAAGCAGGGGGTTCTCCCCAAATATAGTATCCGACCACTTCCTGTATCAACGGGAACCGTTGTGACTTCCTATGAAGATATGACCGCTATTTTTCAGAGAATGCATGCCAACTTACAATATTCCGCAACCTTGAACACTCCCGGGCTTTCTCTTGAAACAATCAAAGGCTGGTTGAACAAAATTATAAACACCTCTTCCTCAGATGCCTGGGGATGGAATATCGTTTCTACCTATAGTACAGATAAAAACTATCCTTCCAAAGTTTCAATTAAATGGCTTTACACAGATGGGTATGAGGTTGCCTACTCTTATTTATATCCAACCAGTTCCTTAAACCTTACCGATAAAAATAAAGAAATCAGAGATGTTGTAGATTCTTTTCTTAAAAATGAAATTACTCAGGATATGAGTGATAGGGACAAGATCAAGGCTGTTCATGACTATTTAATCAAAACAACTCGATACGATACAGCTTTGGTTCAGCGGGGAGAAATGAGTGTTGATAATACTTCTGATTCCTATTTGGCTTATGGTGTTTTAGTTAAAAAAATAGGCGTTTGTGATGGCTACGCCAAAGCATTTAATCTGTTCATGGATATTTTAGGAATACCTTCAGAAAGAGTTGTTGGCACTTCCTTTTATAATAATAAAGCTGTCAGTCATGCTTGGAACAGAGTATTCGTTGATGATCAGTACTTAAACATTGATGTTACCTGGGACGACCCTGTGCCCGATCAAGGAAGTCGCATTCAATATAATTACTATTTGATAACTGACAAAGAACTTGCAAAAGACCACAATTGGGACGCTTCCCAGTTTAAGCCAAATTATTATTAAAAAGGGGATTGATCATGGCTTTTTACTTTCCGATATTACTAATTATAGCCTCTAATGTTCTTTACCATATCTGCGCAAAGAGCGTTCCACTACAAATGAATCCTATGGTCAGCCTGATGATTACTTACCTGGTCGCTGGTTCCTTAACGCTTTTTATGTTTTTTATGATGCCTCAAATTTTTACCATGGATAAGAAACTTGAAATTAGCCTTTTAGGTCAAATCAAGCAGGCAAACTGGGCGCCTTTCGTTTTAGGTTTCGTGATTGTCGGACTGGAGCTGGGCAATATTCTTATGTACAGGGCTGGCTGGAATATTAGTTTAGGCTCTTTAGTAAGCAATATAAGCCTAGCTGTTATTTTACTGGCTCTAGGTGTATTACTTTATAAAGAGTCCATCAGCACCAGCCAGGTTTTTGGCATTGGCCTTTGTATCGTTGGCCTGATTTTTATTAACAAATAACTAATTTTTCAGGTATTTTTAATAAACAGGATCCCCTTAAAATGCGTAGTTTTCATTTTAAAGGGATCCCTATTATTTTGTGTAAAGCTTTAAATTTCAATTAAATCGCCTATTAGCAATCCACGATTTGTTAAATAACCTACAATACAATTCACGATTTATTCAATAATCGCCAATACAATTTCTCTGAATACAGCGGTATGTCGATCAATATCCGCGAGTGTAGTCGCGCTTGTAATCAATGCCATATTATGGAATGGCGTCATTAAGATCCCTCTGTTAAGTGAAGCCAAATGCATATATTGATCTAGTTCAAAATCTACTGCAGCTTCGGCCTCTCCTCCATTTTTAGCGGGAATCTTTTTGAACCAGTATTCAGTTCTGCAACCCAGTTGGATTGTATTCCACGGAAGATCAAATTCATTGATTACCCCTTGTACGCCCTCATTAAACTTTGTTGCCATTGGTATAGTTTTATCATAAAAATCTTGCGTAAGTACTTCACTTAAGGTTGTTCTCATGACATGCATGGTTAATGCATTTGCTGCCAGCGTTCCTCCTATGCCTCCGATATCACATAGTTCATAAGGAATGGCTGCTGCAATCTTATTGCCCAATTCTTCAGAAAAGCCATATGCCGCTGCTGGAATTCCAGAGGCCACAGTTTTGCCAACAACGACAGCATCGGGGTCAAGATTGTATTCTTTGGTATACCCTCCAACTCCAGTACAAATGGTATGGGTTTCGTCAATTATTAAATAGACGCCATATTGTCTTGTTAATTTTCTTAATGCATCATGATATCCTGGATCCGGATGGACGATCCCACAATTTGTCATCACTGGCTCAGCAAGAACACAAGCAATTTCTCCAGTTTTAAGAGCGGCTTCCAACGCAGGGATATCATTCCATTCTATCATTACTGTAGTTTCTGCCGGATCAACCTGTGGCCCAAGATTTCCGGGTTTCGCAACGGTTAGTCCTGTTTTTTCATCAATGATAGCAACCGTTTCATCTACAGTGCCATGATAACACCAATTATAAGCAAGAATCTTTTTCTTGCCCGTTACTTCTCTGCAAAGTCGAAGAACGAACCTGTTTGCATCTGTTGCGCTGGTTGCAAACTGCCAGTATTTTACTTTAAATCTTCTTGTCAGTTCTTCTCCATTCCAAGCACAATCTTCTACTGGAAGCATAAAGGTTGTTCCCAATTTTACATATTCACAAATTGCATTTACAGAGGCTTCAACGGCATGCCCAATCATTGACCCAGTATCACCCAAGCACAAATCCAAATATTCGTTTCCGTCAATATCTGTAAATTTGGCGCCCTTTGCTTCTTTTACACATACGGGATAACTTCCAGCCCATTTCACCATCCAGTTCATAGGGACTCCCTGCAGCAAGCTCCCTTTTGCCTTTTCAAAGGCCGCTTTTGATTTAGGGTGATTCACCTCAAATAACAGACATTCCTTTTCATAAGCGTTTTTTAACTTTTCTCTATTTATGGTCCCCATATTAATACTCTCCTTTAGTTGCATAATACTGTGATAATTTATACTATTATATAAAGCAAAAGCCGTGCCAAATCTGTTTTTAATTGTTGATTTAAGCACAGCTTTCTATTTTTTGTTTGTTTTTCAACGTTTTCCCCATGAATGAACTTCAATTATTCTTTATAAACGCCTATTAAATTTCCTACTTGGGGCGTCTTTCAAGCTATTTATTGTCATATTTGACAATAATAACTCAAATCTGACAATTATAGTTCCCTTGCTCTGCTTTCAAGTGCAAGTAATTTTTCTTTTAAAGCTATTCCGCCTCCATAGCCTGTCATTTTACCATTCATTCCTATTACACGATGGCATGGAATAATAATTGATATTGGATTTTTGTTATTTGCATGGCCTACCGCTCTGCATGCTGTTGGGCAACCAATCTGTTCAGCAATTTGCTTGTAACTCCGGGTTTCGCCATATGGAATTCCCTTTAATGCTTCCCAGACCTTCTCTTGAAATTCGCTACCTAATGGTTTTAATGGAATCTCAAAATCTTTCCTTGTCCCAGAAAAGTACTCATCCAACTGCTGTTGCGTTTTTTTTATTAAAGGTGTTTCTCGAACAATATGGCTTTTCCCTACCATCTCATTAAGTTTCACTTCAGTTGAAAATAAGAGATGCGTAATAAAACCCGCTGTTTCTACAATAGCAATATCCCCCACTAAAGTTTTTTTATATATAAATACTTTTTTCATTTTTTTGCTCCTGCCTCTCCAATTTACCGCCGCATTTACATCGATAAAGATGGGTATGCGTCACCAGTCTAGATCGTTTTGTTCTTTCGATCGCTTGTCCACAACCCTTGCAAATAAATAGATACCGAGCATTTTTATTATTTTTGTAAATACTTTCTGGCTTTATCCCAAGTTCCTCTGGATTAGAGGTTCTTTTGATCTTATACCCATATGCATTGTTCATAGCTTCTGCATGGGATTTCCAAAGCTTGCTGTGGTTTTGGCAGCCTGGACAAGTGTGCAGTATCTCATGTGCAAGAATTAGCAAAAGAGAGGTTTCTGGGCCATTTACTATAGCCCCTGAAACCTCAATGATATATACTCCCTTATTTTTTTTACAGCACCCGAACCTTGTCTTTGCCCGATTATTCACAACAACACTTTCCAGAATATTCTTTGATACTGGAATGCCTATGGCCGTTGCCTGTGAAATAACCTCTTTCATTTTTATGGAAATATATGTCATTTATTATCCCTTGTTTCACGTGAAACTTATCTTAAAGACCTTAGTAAATCAATGATTCTATCAAGTTCTTCTTTGCTGAAATATTGTATTTCAAGCTTTCCTTTTTTGCCCGAATATTTCAATTGCACTTTTGTCCCTAAAATTTCTTTTAATTCTTCCTCTACACAGGCAATTTCAAGGGATTTCTTCTTTTTTAATGGTTTTGCTTTGCCGCCTGCCAAATTTTTCTTTGAAAGTTTTTCCATTTCTCTCACAGAAATTTGCTCTTTTGCCGCATACTTTGCTAGCTCCAGTTGAATTTTTTTGTCTTCTATCCCTATGATTGCTCTTGCATGTCCCGTACTCAGCAACCCATTTGTAACAAATTCCTGTATTTCAGCTGGCAGTTTCAGCAGTCTTAATGCATTGGTGATATAAGGTCTACTCTTTCCCACACTTTTAGAAATCTGTTCCTGTGTCAGCCCAAAGGTTATGACCATCTGGCTAAGCGCTTCCGCCTCTTCCATTGGGTTAAGATCTTCCCGCTGCATGTTTTCAATAATTGAAACAAGCATATTTTGTTCTTCTGTTAAGTTTCTTAATATAGACGGAACTTTTTTAAGCCCTGCTTTCCTTGCAGCTCTCCATCTTCTTTCTCCAGCGACAATTTCATAGCCTTCGCCTGTTTTTCGAACCATAATAGGCTGTAATATGCCATGAACTTCTATTGACTTTGCCAGTTCCTCGATTTTTTCATCATCAAAGTTTTTTCTTGGCTGTTTGCTGTTAGGGCTTATACTATTTATATCTATAAAATATATTCCGTTTTCATCAGCATCATCCCTATTTCTAACGTTTCTGATATCAGTAGCTTCAATATCCATATCTTCAAACAATGCGCTGAGACCTTTTCCCAGCCCGCCTATTCTTGAGGCTACCATTCAGAACCTCCTTCCAGTTCTAGAAATTCTTCTGCAAATTCGTTATATGCTTCTGCGCCCTTTGATTTTGGGTCATATTGAGTTATTGGAAGCCCAAAACTTGGCGCTTCCGCCAATCTAACATTCCTAGGGATCACTGTGGAATACACTTTTTCTTTAAAATACTTTTTCACTTCTTCAACTACCTGAATAGACAAGTTGGTTCTTCCATCAAACATAGAAAGAATAACTCCTTGAATTTCGAGAGTAGGATTCAGGCTCTTCCTTACAAGCTCAATCGTGCTCACCAGCTGGCTTACTCCTTCTAAGGCATAAAACTCGCACTGAATTGGTATCAGAACACTGTCCACCGCTGTCAGCGAATTGATTGTCAACAGTCCTAAAGAAGGAGGACAATCAATAAAAATATAATCGTATCTGTCTCTGATTTTATCGAGTGCTCTTTTAAGTCTTTTCTCTCTTCCTTCCAGCCTAACCAACTCTATTTCTGCCCCTGCCAGTTGCACGCTTGCCGGAATAATATCCAGATTTTTAACGATAGTAGGGATAATGGCTTCACTTGGATGCATTTTTTCATCGATTAGCACCTCATATGTAGTCTTCAACAGTCCCTTTTTCTTGATTCCAATACCACTTGTCGTATTTCCTTGCGGGTCTATATCAAGAATCAGTACTTTCTTCCCTTTTAGCGCCAAACAAGCCGCTAGATTAATATTTGTTGTCGTTTTCCCTACGCCACCCTTTTGATTAAAAATTGCTATTGCTTTACCCAATACATTACCTCCCCTGTTGCTCTTTTATTGTAGTTAATTATATATCACTCCTGCCTTTTTCACCACAAGTTTTTTTACCAAACTAATTTGTTTCACGTGAAACATTAAAAAAAGAGCTGTCAAAATTTCTATTTCAACGGCTCTTTGGAAGGGGTTCCAGCTTTTCTTGGGTATTGCATTGGCGTATTCTTGATTTTGTTTATAATTATTATTTTATGATTTAATCCCAGATTATCTATTGTTACTGATCTTTCATCTACCAGTTTGCCTCCTAGAAGGCGTATTGCCTTTTGACCCTCATCCAGCTCCTTTTCAAAATCAGAACCTTTGTAGGCTAATAGACTTCCTCCCACTTTAATAAACGGCAAAGTATATTCCATCAGTACTGCTGTGTTTGCAACGGCTCTAACCACACATAAATCATATTTTTCTCTGTGTTTCTTGTCTCGCGCTAAATCTTCTGCTCTTCCGTGAAGTGTTGTCACATTATTGATTCCAAGATCACTACAAAGCTCATCCACAACCTTTAACCTTTTCTTCAGAGAGTCCATCAAAACAAACTGTTTTTCAGGAAAGACAATGGCGAGAGGAACACCTGGAAACCCTGCCCCCGTTCCCACATCGATTATTTTGCAAGCTCGCTTCAGTTCATCAAACTCATAGCAAAGTAGCGAATCAATATAGTGCTTCCTGATAAATTCCTCTTTATCCGTAATTGCAGTCAAATTAATCTTTTCATTCCATTCTAGAATGCCTTCCATATACAGTTGAAATGTATGGAGCATTTCCTCCGAAGTCTTTATTTTTAACTGCTCCAGCGCCATTTTTAGTTGATTCATTTCAACTTCCCTCTTCTTCTTTCCCTTTCCAGGTAAATCAAAAGGACGCTGATATCCGCTGGGGATACCCCAGATATCCTTGAAGCTTGCCCTAAAGATAAAGGTTTAAATTGATTTAATTTTTGAAAAGCTTCTATTCGAAGACCCTCTATTTTAGAGTAATCCAGTTCCTGGCTGATCATTTTACCCTCCAGTTTCTTAAATCTTTCAATTTGTTTAAGTTGCTTACTAATATAGCCTTCGTATTTAATCTGTACCTCTATTTGAGTTTTGCTGTGACTTGACAGTTTAGGCTGGTCCTCATCGATTTCAGCTAATTTATCATATGTAATCTCAGGTCTTTTTAACAACTCTGCTAAAGAAATTTTATTTTGAAGCGGCGTACTGTTGGTTTTTTCCATAAATTGAAGAACCTGATTTGGAAATACTATTGTTTCCTCTAACCTTTTCTTCTCCATTTCTACCTGTTCCATTTTATTTAAGTATTTGGTAAATCTTTCCATATTTACCAATCCAAGGGAATGTCCCTTTTCTGTTAGTCTTAGGTCTGCATTGTCCTGTCTTAGAACAAGCCTATATTCTGCTCTAGACGTCATGATACGATATGGCTCATTAGTCCCTTTGGTAACCAAATCATCGATTAGAACGCCAATATAAGCCTCGCTTCTGTCCAAAACGAAGGAATTTTTACCATTTATTGACATACAGGCGTTTATTCCTGCCACAAGGCCCTGCGCCGCTGCTTCTTCGTACCCGGAACTACCATTAAACTGACCCGCACAAAAAAGATTTTTGATTTGTCGTGATTCCAAATTAATTTTTAAATCCAAAGGATCTATGCAATCATATTCAATTGCATAAGCTGGTCTTACAATTTTAGCATTTTCAAGCCCTGGAATTGTTTTGTAAAAAGCTTCCTGCACATCTTCAGGGAGGGAAGATGACATCCCTTGAATATACATTTCATCAGTGCTTCTTCCTTCCGGTTCAATAAATGTCTGGTGTCGTTCTTTTTCTGAAAATCTATTTACCTTATCTTCTATTGATGGACAGTATCTAGGACCAATACCTTCTATCTGGCCACCGAAAAGGGCAGATTTCAGAGAATTCTCTCTGATTACCTGATGTGTTTTTTCATTTGTATAGGTTAACCAGCAACTTACCTGCTCACAGGCCAATTCATCATTCATAAACGAAAAAGGAACAATTTTTTCATCCCCTGGTTGCTCTTTCATTTTGCTGTAATCCAAACTTGAACCCAATATCCTAGCCGGCGTTCCTGTTTTAAATCTTCTGAGCGCTATACCATGTCTCTTTAAATTATCTGCCAGTTCCATTGACGGCGAAAGCCCATTTGGTCCACTAAAAAATGACCACTCTCCAATAAATATCTTGCCTCTTAAAAAGGTTCCAGTTGCTATTATTACTGCCTTTGCTCCATAAGCTGCTCCCGTATTCAGGAGAACTCCCCGAACCTGGCCCTCCTCCACAATCAGATCAATAACCTCACCCTGTTTTAAATCAAGATTTTCTTCTTTTTCAATAGTCTTTTTCATTTCCTCGTGATATTTAACTTTGTCCGCCTGCGCCCGTAGCGAATGAACTGCGGGACCTTTGGCAGTATTCAACATTTTACTTTGGATAAAAGTTTTATCAATATTTAATCCCATTTCCCCGCCAAGCGCATCTATTTCTCGGACAAGGTGTCCTTTTCCAGTCCCTCCAATGGAGGGATTGCACGCCATCATGGCCACCGCTTCAAGATTAATTGAAAGCATCAGCGTTTTTTCTCCCATACGTGCAGCCGCAAGGCCTGCTTCACATCCGGCATGACCCGCCCCTATCACTATTACATCATAATCTTCCATTAATATCTGTTTCATTTCACCCTATTTCCCCAGACAAAATCTTGCAAAGACTTCATCTATTATATTTTCTGAAACTGTTTCTCCAATGATTTCTCCAAGGAGTTCCCATGCTGTTTTTACATCGATTTCTAAAAAATCCATCGCTGTAAAAGCTTCAGTCTGATCAATTGCATCTTTTATTGCCTGCCCTGCTTTTTCCAGTAAGTTCTTTTGACGAACGTTTGAAATTAGCATGCTTTCTCCTTGTTTGACCTTACCTCCATAAACCAGATCTTCTATCTCTTTTTCCACGGCATTAATTCCTGCTCCCTTTGTGGCTGTTGTTAGAATCACTTTGGCTTCAGGAATTAATTTTTTTATTTGTACTGCATCGATTTTTTGCTCAAGATCCCCTTTATTTATGATAACAAGGCTTTTTCTTTTTCCAATTATTTCAATGATCTCTCTATCTTCTCTCGAAAGTTCACTGCTTCCATCCAGAACAAAAATAATCAAATCTGCCTTATTAAAAGATTCCTTGCTTTTTTCTATCCCAATTTTTTCAATCGTATCTTCAGTTTCTCTAATTCCAGCTGTATCAGTCAGTTTAATGGCAATACCTTTAATTGAAAGAAATTCCTCAATGGTGTCTCTTGTTGTTCCTGGTATTTCTGTTACAATGGCTCTGCTTTCGCGAAGCAATGCATTCATTAAAGAGGATTTTCCAACATTTGGTTTTCCAATAATTGAAACAGCAAGTCCTTCTCGAATTAATCTTCCCGTCTCCGCTGTAGACATTAAATTTTCAATCATATCGTCTATTAGCAATAGGCTTTTATTAATTTCTTTATACGTTAATTCTTCTATATCTTCGTCGGGATAATCAATGTTCACAGCTAGTTTAACAAGTAATTCTAAAAGCATTTTTCGTATTTCTAAAACTTTTTTAGAAAGAGATCCTTCCAGCTGACTGATGGAAATTTCAAAGCTTTTATCACTCTTTGCTCTGATTAAATCTATCACTGCTTCGGCTTGGATCAAATCCAGCCTGCCATTTAAAAAAGCTCTTTTCGTAAACTCACCCGGCTCAGCTAGTATGGCCCCTTTTTTTAAAACCAACTCTAACGTTTTTCTTAAAGAAATAATGCTTCCGTGGCAATTAATTTCTACTACATCCTCCGTTGTATAAGTCTTTGGTCCTTTCATATATGAAACCAACACTTCATCAATAATTTCACCTGTGTCCTGATCCATTATCCGTCCATAGGACAAATATCGATTTCTTACAGGTTTCTCATTTACACCGACAAAAATCTGGTCAAGTATTTCCCTGGCCTTTTCTCCGCTGATTCTTACAATTCCTATTCCACCCTCTCCATAAGCGGTGGCAATTGCTGCTATTGTATTTTCCATTATTCTCCCCAAGGTAAAAAATAACCCGTGTAAACACGGGTTATTAGTTTATTTTAAGTCTATTATAACCCTTCTGTATGGTTCTTCTCCCTCACTACGTGTTGTGACTTCCGGGTTGCCCTGTAGTGTTGCATGAATGACCTTTCTCTCGTAAGGATTCATCGGCTCAAGCCTTACACTCTTTCGTGACTTGGTAACCTTTGATGCCAGCCTGTTTGCCAACTGCTCAAGGGTTTTTTCTCTTTTTTGTCTGTAATTTTCTGCATCTACCACT
The DNA here is from genome assembly GCA_038248745.1 of Peptostreptococcales bacterium. Lineage (GTDB taxonomy): Bacteria > Bacillota > Clostridia > Peptostreptococcales > Anaerovoracaceae > JAENWH01. The sequence continues at coordinate 10,660 of JBBRXC010000005.1, forward strand.
ACTTTTATATATTTTCCATCACCTTTATTTGCAACAAGACTTGTTAAATACTGGATAGCATCTAAGGTTTGCCCTCTTTTTCCAATAATAGTTCCGGAATCTTTACCTTCTATGTCTACATAAATGATATCTTCATTCTCTTCTGCTTCAAGGGTAACTTCAAGTCCCATTTTCTGAGTTATTTCATTTAAAAAAATCAAAACTTTATTATCCTCTGCTACAGGCGCCAGATTTTCTGGTTTTTCCTGCCTCAATCCTTCGAAATTCGTTTCTTTTTTATGCCTTTCAAACACCGGCTTACTTCTTACTTCAGATACAGCCTTTTCTCTAGCCGGTTCTTTTGCTCTTTCAAAAAACGGTTTTGTCTTTGACTCTTCCCTGATTGTTCGAGCTTCTTCTTTCGCTGGCCTTGCCTCTTCTCTAACTGGTCTTGGCTGTTGTCTGATTGTCTTGGCTTCTTCTTTTATTTCAGGTGCCTTAAATTTCTCTGGTTTGTAGGCCTTTTTCTCAACTCGTACTTTTGCTAATTTTGATCCAATTCCGAAAAACCCTTTTGAAGGTTCCTCTATTACTATAATCTCTACCTGTTCTTTGGTAAGTTTAAGATCTATCAGGGCTAATTCAACTGCGTTTTCAACGCTTGTTCCCCATTTTTCCGAAAAATCCATAGGTGATTTCCTCCACACTTCTTATTGTTTTTCTTTTAATTTTCTTCTCAATTGGTTAAGTCGTAGATTGAATAGTATTTGCATTAATGTTCCAATAAACCAATAAAGCGCCAATCCTGCTGGGAATGATCTTCCCATCCAAACGATCATCACAGGGAAAAAGTACTTCATAATACTTGTCATGGATGACATTGGATTGTTTGGATCTATTGTTGTCTGACTTTGTGTCTGCGAAAATGAAATGTAAGTGGTTATTCCTGCACCAAGCGGTAATATCCAAGAGTCCGGCTGGCTGAGATCCATTATCCAGAAAAAGGATTCATGAACCGCAAGCATCATGTCAGCATTGTCAATAAACTGCATTGGGTTTCTAAGTAATACAAAAAGTCCAAAAATAATTGGCATTTGTATCAGCATTGGCAGACAGCCACTCATTGGATTGTATTTTTCATCTTTGTAAAGCTGTGACAGTTTTTCATTTAATAGTGCTTTATCATGGGAAAATTTATTTTGAATTGCCTTTATTTTTGGCTGCAAATCTCCCATTCTTGCTGTTGATTTAATTTGATGTGCATAAAGCGGATATAATAACAGCTTTATTATGATAGTAAAAACGATTAGCGTTATACCATAATTTTGAATAAATCCATAAAGTAGATTAAGTAGCATTCCCATCGGCCGTGCTATATAACCCATAATTGTAATATACATTAATTTCCTCCACTATTTTAAGGGATCGTATCCTCCCGGATGAAAAGGATGACATTTTAGAATTCTTTTTATTCCTAAAAAGCTACCTTTAAATGCCCCATACTTTTCAACTGCCTGAATAAAATAAGTTGAACACGTTGGATAAAACCGACAAGCAGGAGGGAAAAATGGAGATATAAGAACCTGATATCCCTTTATTAAAACTATTAATATATTTTTCAGAAATTTCACCTTCTTATTTGCCTGTTTCCAACAATTTTCCTCTGTTCGCTGCAGATTTTAACGATTTAATAACTTCCTGACATTTGGTACCGTTTATGGTATTTCGTCCTATAATTATTAAGTCGTATCCTGTTCTAAACTCTTTTTGTAGTTCTCTATAGCTTTCCTTCATCAGTCGGCGTGCTCTATTTCTAAATACACTATTACCAACCTTCTTGCTTGCTAAAAAGGCGATTCTGTTATATGGCAGACCGTTTTTTTTGTAAAACAACACCACATATTTATCACCCACAGATTTTCCTCTGCTATATAGCGTGGAAAAATCTTTTTTTTTGCGTAAAACATTCGGTTTTAGCATTCTTCACCATATTCAAGAGCATCTTTAAACAAAAAGACCACGTTTGCGGTCTCTATGCTGTCAACTCTTTTCTTCCTCTTGCTCTTCTTCTCTTTAATACATTTCTACCGTTTTTTGTCTTCATTCTTTTTCTAAAACCATGTTCCTTTTTTCTTTGTCTTACTTTTGGCTGAAAAGTTTGCTTCATATCTAAAACACCTCCTTGCTTAATATTTAAAGATATATTTTGCTGCGACATCTAAATTTCAACTCGCATACATGCCTTATAAGTATACCCAACCACCTTATAAAAGTCAACTATTATAAAGGCTAATAAAAATATATTTATAGATAAAAATGCTTTGTTTTTACTTTTTATGGATATTGTGTCTATATATTGTACTACTTGTTAAAACTATGCACAATATTATCCACAACTTGTGGATAACTTATATATTATTTGGGTTTTAGCCTTAAAATATTCTCCTTGCCTGTGGATAACTTTTTTTGTATTATATAGATACATCAATTATACATCATTCAAAACAAAGGAAGCAATAATGAAAAATTTTAAGAATAACTGGTTAAAAGTCTTAGATGTCCTTTCCAAAGAAACCACTGAGGTAGGTTACAGTACTTGGTTTGTTCCTATTACACCGATTCGCATCGATGATACAGGCAACAAAATTTACCTTGATCCCTTCAGCGAACTTAATCTTAATATTTTAGCTGCACGATATTTGCCTTTACTTGAAAACGCTATTTTTCAGGTTTTCAAGAAAAAATATGCTGTTGTATTTGAATTTCATGAAGAAGAAGAAGATTCTTCCTATCTTGGTCTTGGTGAAAACTTCAGGGAAGAGTATTATCTAAATCCAAGATACAATTTTGGCAGCTTTGTTGTTGGTGAAAACAATAAATATGCCCATGCTGCAGCTCAGGCTGTTGCAAAAACACCATCTGACGCATATAATCCATTATTTATATATGGTGATTCTGGTCTTGGCAAAACTCATTTAATGCATGCAATTGGCCATTATATATTACAAAATCATCCAAAATCAAAAGTTCTTTATGTTTCTTCAGAAATGTTCACCAATGAATTAATTAAATCTATTGGTGAAAGAAAAACGATTGAATTTAGAAACAAATATAGAAGTATAGATGTTTTATTAATAGATGATATACAATTTATCGAAGGAAAGGAAGGAACTCAAGAAGAGTTTTTTCATACCTTTAATACTCTTTATGAAGCAAATAAGCAAATTATTATATCAAGCGATCGTCCGCCAAACAGACTTACAAATATTGAAGATCGATTGCGTTCACGGTTTCAATGGAATTTTATTGCAGATATTCAACCGCCTGACTACGAAACAAGAGTTGCTATCTTAATAAAAAAGGCAACACTGGAAAATATTGAAATTACAAATGATTTAATTGATGTGATTGGCTATATAGCCGAAAAAATTAAATTAAATATTAGAGAATTAGAAGGTGCTTTTACTCGTGTTGTCGGGTATGCAAGCCTAGTGGATGAACAAATCAATGTCCCTTTTGCTAAAAATGTATTAAAAGATGTTCTTTCATCAGAAGAAACTGCAATCAATCAAGAAAATATTAAAAAACTAGTTTGTAAGCACTTTAATATAAAGGTTTCAGAAATGGAATCTTCAAAAAGAGATCGAAGTATATCTTTCCCAAGACAAATTGCCATGTACCTATGTCGGGATATGACGGATTTATCTCTTCCTAAAATTGGCCTAGCTTTTGGAAAAAGAGATCATTCTACCGTTCTTCATGCATGTGATAAAATTTCAACTGAAATAAAAAGCAATACTTCTGTTAAAGATATTGTCTCTTCTTTAAAAAAACAGTTAAAAGATAATTAATACACTGTAAAAATAATAACTTTTATAAGTTATCAACACTTTATCCACAGGCAAGAGCCATTACAATTCAACTATTTGAACCACTTATTAACATATCCACAGGCCCTACTACTACTATTACTAAAAATAATATAAGAAAAAAAGGAGATTTTAAATGAAATTTACTTGCAGTCAACAACAATTATCTAAAGCAATTAATACTGTTTCTAAAGCAGTAACATCAAGAACTACTATACCAATTCTTAAAGGAATATTAATTAATGTCAGTAAAGATGGGATATTATCTTTATCTGCTTCTGATCTAGATTTAAGCATAGAAAAAAAAATAAGCGTTCATGTGGAAGAAGAAGGTTCAGTTGTAGTATTATCTAAACTTTTTGGAGATATTATAAGAAAACTGCCAAATGAAAATATTGAAATAGAAAAAATAGAAGAAAATAATATAAATATAAAATGTTCTTCCTCAGAATTCACAATAGTTGGATTAGCGCCAGATGAATTTCCAAATATGGGAGAAATAGAGAATAATTATAAAATATTATTAAGTAAAGATATTTTTAAAGAAATGATAAAAAAAACAGTGTTTGCAGCAAGTATAGATGAATCAAAAGGAATTATTGTAGGAGCATTAATAGAAATAGAAGAGAATTCTATAAATATGGTTGCACTTGATGGTTTCAGGATGGCAGTAGCAAGAGAACAAATTATTAATAAAGAAGCAAAAAAAATAATAGTATCAGCAAAAATATTGAATGAAATAAATAAAATAATAAGTGAAAGTGAAGAAGGAGAAAATATAGAATTAATTTTAGATAATAAAAAAGCTGTTATTTTATTGGAGTCTACAAAAATCGTTTTAAGATTATTGGATGGGGAATTTATTAAATATAGAGATATAACACCAAAGGAATTTAAAACAAATGTAATATTGAATAAAACGGATTTTATGGAAAGTGTTGAAAGAGCATCATTATTAGCAAAAGAGGGAAAGAACAATTTAATAAAACTGTCTATACTCGAAAATAATATGATTATAACTTCAAAATCAGAAGAGGGAAATGTAAAAGAAAATGTTATTATAAGTAAAGATGGTGAAAATCTAGAAATAGGTTTTAATTCTAAATACTTGTTAGATGCCTTAAAAGTAATAAGTACAGAAGAAATAAAAATTGAATTAAATACGAGTATAAGTCCGTGTTTAATAAAACCAATTGATGGCAACGAATACGAATATTTAATTTTACCGGTTAGATTAACAGGAAATTAAGGAATAAATGTATGTTTATTAAAGAAATAGAGCTTAATAATTTTAGAAATTATATTCACCTTGATATGGATTTTCATAAAAAGGTGAATATTTTACTTGGAAAAAATGCGCAAGGAAAAACAAATTTAATTGAGGCTATTTATTTAACATCTATGGGAAAATCCTTTCGCACAAATAAAGATTATGAAATGATAGGGTTTGCCGCAGAATTTGCCAGAGTTAAAATACTGGCAGAAAAAGATGAAGAACCGTTAGAAATAGAATTACTAATAAAAAAAGAAGGAAAAGAAGTAAAAAAAGAGGGCTATAAATTGTCAAAAACCTCTGAGATGCTTGATAATATATATATAGTTGTTTTTTCCCCGGAAGACCTGAGAATTGTAAAAGATGAGCCGGAAAAAAGAAGAAAATTTATAGATCGGGAGCTTTGTCAGTTAAAACCGGTTTATTATAATAATTTATCTCGGTATAAAAAAACTTTACAGCAGAGAAATGCCCTTTTAAAAGAAAAAAACGTAAAAGAGGACATTTTAAAAGTCTGGGACATTACGCTGTGTGAGGTAGGTTCCAAAATAATAAGCCAAAGAAAAGAATTTATAGAAAAAATAAATTTAATAAGCAAAGATATTCATAAAGAAATAACAAATAATAATGAGATTTTAGAAATAATTTATGAAGCAAATATTGAATATGTTGATAATATAGATAAACAAAAGGATATTTATTTAAAAAAATTGGAAAAAAATTGGAAAAATGATATTTATAAAGGAAATACAAGTGTTGGACCTCATAAAGATGATTTAAAACTTCTTGTGAATGGGATTGATATCAGAAACTATGGTTCTCAAGGACAGCAAAGAACTGCTGCATTATCCTTAAAATTGGCGGAAGTAAAGCTGATTGAAGAAGAGAAAAACCAAAAGCCAATTTTACTTTTGGATGATGTTTTATCTGAACTTGATAGTACAAGGCAAAAGTATTTAATCAGTTCATTAAAGGATCTTCAAATATTTATTACAACAACTGAAATAAGTGAGTTTTTGGAGAAAAGTCTATCCGAAAAGAACATATATACGGTAAAAGAAGGCAATGTGAAAATAAGATGACATATATAGTAAATTAAGAGATATAAATTAGCACCTAAATACAGCCATTGACTAATGAAAACGATATTTACTTATTTTTAACATTTATTTTTAATATAGGGTTAAAACGCTTGAAAAATTGCGAAAATTATAGTACAATATGTTGTGGTGAAAAGACAAAATTTAACGATGAGGTGAGACAGAAAAATGAGCAATGAAATAAATAAAGATCAGTACAATGCAGCCCAGATTCAAGTGCTTGAAGGTCTTGAGGCAGTTAGAAAAAGACCGGGTATGTATATAGGAACAACAGGTCCTAGAGGATTACATCATCTTGTATATGAAGTTGTTGACAATAGCGTTGATGAGGCTTTGGCAGGCCATTGCAGCTTGATTAATGTAACAATACATAATGATAATTCAATTACAGTAGAAGATGACGGCAGAGGAATGCCAGTTGACAACCATCCAAAGCTTGGCATACCAGCTGTTGAGGTTATTCATACAATTCTTCATGCTGGTGGAAAGTTTGGCGGCGGAGGATACAAGGTTTCTGGAGGACTTCATGGTGTTGGGGCATCTGTTGTAAATGCGCTATCCTCAGAAATGGAAGTTGAAATAAAAAGAAACGGGAAAATATACAGACAATCCTATAGCAAGGGAAAAACTACTTCAATGCTGACAGTGGTTGGTGAATCTAGAAAAACAGGGTCAAAAACACATTTTGTTCCTGATCCTGATATATTTGAAGAAGTACTGTTTGATTATGCAACGCTTGAACATAGACTAAGGGAAATGGCGTTTTTAAATAAAGGGATTAAGATTACCATAAAAGATGAAAGAGAAGGCCAAAAGAAACAAGAGACTTTTCATTACGAGGGTGGTATAAAAGAATTTGTCAAACATCAAAATAGAAATAAGGAAGTTATTCATCCTGATATCATCTATTTTGAATTTAAGAAGAACAACCTGGAGGTTGAAATTGCAATGCAGTATACAGATCGTTACAACGAGCTGATACTTTCTTATGCAAATAATATAAATACACCTGAGGGTGGAACCCATATGATAGGGTTCAAATCTGCACTAACGAGAGTTTTTAATGAATATGCAAAAAAGAATAAATATATAAAGGAAAATGAGGATTCTCTTGCTGGAGAAGATGTAAGAGAAGGATTAACTGCTATTATTTCTATTAAACTTGAAAATCCTCAATTTGAGGGTCAAACAAAGACAAAGCTTGGAAATAGTGAAGTAAGAGGGTTTGTTGAAACTTCAACCAATGAACATTTAACTGGATTCCTTGAGGAAAACCCTGCACAGGCAAGAATAATTTTAGATAAATGTTTAAGAGCAGCTAGAGCAAGAGAAGCGGCTAGAAAAGCAAGAGAATTAACCAGAAGAAAAGGCGTCCTGGATGGGATTGCACTTCCGGGTAAACTTGCTGACTGTTCAGAAAAAGATCCTGCTCTATCAGAAATATTCCTTGTGGAAGGAGATTCCGCAGGTGGCAGTGCCAAGATGGGAAGAGACAGAAAAAGACAGGCTATTCTACCACTAAGAGGTAAAATATTAAACGTTGAAAAAGCAAGACTTGATAAAATTTTAAGTTCTGAAGAAATAAAAAATATGATTACAGCTTTTGGGTGCAATATAGGAGCAGATTTTAATGAAGAGAAACTCAGATATCACAAAATAATAATTATGACGGATGCTGACGTTGATGGCGCACATATCAGGACATTACTGCTGACATTTTTCTACAGATATATGACACCCCTGATCGAGCGTGGTTATGTATATATTGCTCAGCCTCCTTTATATCAGGTAAAAAAAGGAAAAGATGTATATTACACCTATAACGAAAAAGAACAAGATAAACTTCTCATAAAAATAGGTGATGCCAGTGGAAAGCTTGATATACAAAGATACAAGGGTCTTGGAGAAATGGATGCCGGGCAACTCTGGGATACAACAATGGACTTCGCCAATCGAAGTTTGATTCAGGTAACCCTTGAAGATGTAACAACTGCGGATGAAACATTCACCATGTTAATGGGAGATAAGGTTCCACCTAGAAGACAGTTTATTGAAGAAAATGCTAAATATGTTAAAAACTTAGACGTATAGAAGGAGGCTCGCAGTGACGATAGATTTATTAGAAGATACTAAAATTATTCAGCAGGAAATTCATGACGAGATGAAAACCTCTTATATAGATTATGCGATGAGTGTAATAGTAGGTAGAGCACTTCCTGATGTTAGAGATGGCTTAAAACCGGTACACAGAAGAATTCTTTTTGGAATGAGTGAATTGGGATTGACACCAGATAAGGCGTTTAAAAAATCCGCTCGTATTGTCGGTGATGTATTGGGTAAATACCATCCTCATGGAGACACTTCCGTATATGATGCAATGGTACGTATGGCTCAGGATTTCTCCATCAGATATATGTTGGTTGATGGTCATGGTAACTTTGGCTCAGTAGATGGCGATGGAGCGGCTGCAATGCGTTATACGGAAGCACGTATGACACCGCTTGCATTACAGATGCTAAGGGATATTGATAAAGAAACCGTAGACTTTATTCCAAACTTTGACGGGGATGAAAAAGAACCTTCGGTATTGCCTGCAAGATATCCGAATTTACTTGTAAATGGATCAAATGGTATTGCAGTTGGTATGGCTACATCCATTCCGCCACACAATCTGGGTGAAGTAATAGATGCGGCTGTTAAAATGATTGATGATGAAAATTGTACGATTGAAGACCTTATTAAAATTGTAAAAGGTCCTGACTTTCCAACGGGAGCTACAATTCTTGGGAAAAACAGTGCAAAAGAAGCTTATAGAACTGGACAGGGGAAAGTTGTCGTTCGTGCCCAGGTGGAAATTGAAGAAACGAATAAGGGCAGACAGCAAATTATAGTGACAGAAATCCCCTATCAGGTGAACAAATCTAGGCTTATAGAAAAAATAGCTGATTTAGTCAAAGATAAAAAAATCGACAGTATTTCTGATATTAGAGATGAATCGAATAGAAACGGCATGCGTATTGTTATTGAATTGAAAAGAGATGCAAACGCCCAGATTACTTTAAACAGACTATATAAGCATACACAAATGCAGGACAGTTATAGCATGATCATGATTGCTTTGGTAAATGGAGAGCCAAAGCTTCTTAGCCTTTATCAAATTCTTGATGAGTATTTGAAGCATCAAAAGAGCGTTGTAACCAGAAGAACCCAATATGACCTTAGAAAAGCAGAAGCAAGAGCCCATATTTTAGAAGGTTTAAGAATTGCACTAGATAATATTGAAGAAATAATAAAGATCATCAGATCAAGCTACAATGACGCTAAAGTCAGATTAATGGAGCGTTTCGGTCTTTCTGAAATTCAGACACAGGCAATTCTGGACATGAGACTTGCCAGACTGCAAGGACTGGAAAGAGAAAAAATCGAGAACGAATTTGATGAACTGATGAAGCAGATTTTCTATTTTAATGAGCTTCTGGCTGATGCACAGCTTTTAATGGCTGTCGTAAAAGAAGAACTTCTTGAGGTGAGAAAAAAATATGCCGATGAAAGAAGAACAAAAATAGTTGCGGATATGACGGATATTGATGAGGAAGATCTTATCGAAGAAGAGCAGGTCGCAATAACCTTGACGCATCTTGGCTATATAAAAAGAATATCAATCTCCGCCTATAAGACGCAAAAAAGAGGTGGGAAGGGTATTACGGGATTAACCACAAGAGATAATGATTTTGTTAGACATATGTTGATGACGTCGACCCATGACTATCTGATGTTCTTTACGAATACAGGAAAAGCGCATAAAATCAAAGCATATGAAATTCCTGAAGCAGGAAGAACGGCAAAGGGAACGCCAGCTGTTAATTTCTTGAATTTAATGCAGAGAGAAAGAATCACCGCAGTGATTCCTATCAGAGATTTTGCTGAAGATAAATTCCTGATAGCTGTAACGAAGCATGGAACAATCAAGAAAACACCCCTTTCTCAATTTGACACAAATAGGAAAGCTGGTTTAATTGCAATCAACCTGAAAGAGGGAGATGAATTAATTGGCATTAATCAAACATCAGGTAGTAATAATGTAATTATTGTTACTAGGCATGGCAAATGTATATGCTTCTCAGAAGAAGATGTCCGAAGTATGGGAAGAATTGCCGGCGGTGTAAGAGCGATAAAGCTTGAAAAGGGAGATGAAGTTGTTTCAATGGAACTTGTTGAACCTGGTGAAGAACTGCTGGTTGTTACTAGAAACGGGTATGGTAAGAGAACTGCTGTTGAAGATTATAAGGTTCAGGTTCGAGGAGGCAAAGGCCTTCTAACTTATGATAAAGCCAAGTTCAAAAAAACTGGAGAACTTGTAGGGGCAATGGTTGTAAATGAAGATGATGAAATATTGCTGATTAATTCAGATGGTATTATTATTAGAATTAGAGCGGGTGATGTTTCAAGACTTGGCCGAGCGACTCAAGGGGTAAAGATTATGAGAGTAGATACAGACTCTAATATAATTACCTTAGCCAAGGTAATTAAAGAAGATGTGGAAGATTTATTCGCCGAATCAATTGATGAAAACAATGGGAAACCTTCAGAAGCAAACAAGGTGAATAGTGACCAGTTGGAGATCATTACAGAATGAAGGAGAAAATGATGGGAGATTTATTAAAGTTTTCAATCCCAGGAAAACCGGAATATGTTAAAATGGTTCGAATTTCAATAGCCTCGCTAGCCAGCAATGCTGGTTTTAATGTAGAAGCAATAGATGATATTAAAGTGGCTGTAGGCGAAGCCTGCAAATATGTTACATGTCACGGTTATGATGGCTGGAGTAACAGATATGAAGTTATTTGTGAAATGGCGGATGACAAAATAATTATTGATATTGAGGACGGTGTGGAAGGGCATGATATAAAGAAAAATATTAAGCCTTGCTCAAATTGTCCTAGCGAGGGAGACCTGGGGATTTTTATTATTGAAACATTGATGGATAAGGTTGAAATTCAAGAAAAGTCTGATGGCTGTAAAAGCATAAAAATGGTGAAAAATAAATGACCAATCAAGAATTATTTAAACAATATGTTGAGACGAAAGACATTGAGCTTAGAAATGCTTTGGTTGAAAGCTATTTATATATGGTGGATATTTTAATCAGAAAATATCTGAACAAGGGTGTTGACTATGATGACCTCTATCAGGTTGGAGCAATGGCCCTGGTTTCTGCTGTCGACAGATTTGATCCAAGCAAAGGCTTTGAGTTTTCAAGCTTTGCGACACCTACAATACTTGGTGAAATAAAAAGATATTTTAGGGACAAGGAGTGGGGCGTAAAAGTACCAAGAAGACTGAAAGAATTGAGTGCCAAGATTCCGGCAGCAAAAGAGCATCTTTTTGGACAACTTCAAAGAGTGCCAACAGTAGCTGAAATTGCGGAGTATTTAGGAAATACAGAGGAACAGATCCTTGAGGCAATGGAAGGTGGAAGAGCCTATAATTCTTATTCATTGAATCAAACCTTTGATGAAGCAGGAGATGTAGGAGAGAATCCTATTTTGGAAAGATATGCGGCAATAGATGAAACAGGTTATGACAGTGTAGAGTATGGTGAAATAATAGAAATTGTACTAAAAAAACTTTCTGAAAGTGAAAAATATATTTTCCAAAAACGTTATATACAAAATAAAACACAAACACAGATTGCCCAGGAGCTTGGCGTTTCTCAAATGACAATATCCCGTGGGGAAAAAAGTATAAAGAAAAAGTTTAACGAAGAACTGCAAAAATAGAACGAAGAACTGCGAAAATTAGCTGATGTAAATTAGGGGGAAAAATGAAAAGAGTTTTTTCAGGCGTGCAACCCACAGGGAATATACATATTGGAAATTATTTGGGCGCGCTTAGGCAATTTGTTGAATTGCAAAATGATCATGATTGTGTTTATTGCATTGTTGACATGCATTCAATAACAGTACCACAAAACCCGAAGGAGCTGAGGATGCATACGCTTGATGTGGCGGCTCTTTATCTTGCAGTGGGGTTAGACCCTGAAAAGGCGATAATATTTGTTCAATCGGATGTTCCTGGCCACTCAGAACTGGCCTGGGTATTGATGTGTAACGCCTATACAGGGGAACTTTCTAGAATGACACAATTTAAAGATAAAAATAAAGGAAAAGAATCTGCGCCCGCAGGTCTTTTAACCTATCCAATATTAATGGCTGCAGATATTTTACTGTATGACACGGATATTGTTCCTGTTGGAAATGATCAAAAACAGCATATTGAACTTTGTAGGGATATCGCGATTAGAATTAATAATAAGTGTGGTAAAACCTTTGTTGTTCCAGAAGGAAGATTCTTAAAAGAGGGTGCCAGAATAATGGCATTGGACGACCCTACAAGCAAAATGAGTAAGAGTGCTGAGAATACATACAGTAGGATCTCTCTTTTAGATGATGAAAAAACCATTAAAAAAGCAATCATGAAATCAACGACAGATTCAGAGGGAACCATCAGATTCGACTTAGAAAATAAACCTGGCGTCAGCAATTTACTCAATATTTATAGTTCTTTTTCAGGGATGGCTGTGAAAGATATTGAGAAGAAATATGAAGGATGTGGATATGGGGAATTTAAGAAGGACTTGGTTCAGGTTACAGTTGAAGCATTAAGGCCAATTAGAGAAAGATATGAAACCATAAGAAATTCCAAGGAGTTAATAGAAATACTGAAAGACGGAGCAGAAAGAGCAAATATTATCTCGGAAAAAACGATGGCAAGGGTAAAAGAAAATTTTGGATTAGGAATTTAATGTTCTTTATTAATTAAAAAATGGAAAAACGCCTGTGGATAACTATCCACAGGCGTTTTGTATTGAAATTTCAACATTCGAAGACATATTATGCTTGTATTATAATGCTTGAAGCCCATTATGGGCTGCCTAGATTGGGCTTCAAGCCCAATGTCGGATGCTTATAATGGGCTTTTTAAATATTTGATAATGTGTTTAGAGGCATTTGCGCCATCGGATACGGACTTTGAAATCTGCCAAAAGCCACCAATGCAATCACCAGCAGCGAAAATGCCTTCGACGGTGGTCATATAGTTTTCATCTACAATTAAATTTGTTCCTTGGGTCAGCGCGCCTAAGGATTTGGCAAAATCATTGGCAGAAGCGGTTCCCATAGCGACGAAAATACCGTCTAGGGGGTATTCTCCATTCGTTGTAATAATTGCTTCAACATGATCCTGACCTTTAATTTCAAGTATTTTTTCAGTAACGATAGATTGGTCAGCTACCAGTTTTTTTGTGGTAATATCCAGGCCATTAGTAAATAGTTTTATATCTTGGGTGAAATGTTTTAAGTCGGCGATTTCAGTGGCTGCATAATCTCCATTTCCAATGACGGCCAGTGATTTGTTTCGATAAAAAAAGCCATCGCAAACAGCACAAAAGCTAATTCCTTTGCCACTTAGCGTCTCAAAGCCTTTCACTTTTAATCCGGCGCGACTCATTCCTGTTGCAAGGAGTACTATCTTTGCTTCAAGGTTACCATTCGTTGTTTCCACGACAAAATGTTCTTCCTGTTTGATGCCAACCACCTCATCTGACAAAATTTCTACGCCTAGTCTTTCAGCTTGAGCTATTCCTCGATTTAATAATTCTATCCCGCTGATGGGTTCAACAAAACCGTAATAATTTTCAATCATTTCAGACTTTTCAAGAGAACCGTTGCCTTTGCCGATGACGAGAACATCGATATTGGCTCTTTTCAAATAGATGGCTGCGGATATTCCCGCTGGTCCTTTACCAATAATAATTACATCTTTCATTTTTTTAATCCTCCTTCTAATCCCTCTTTAATAATTTCCTCGATTTTATCTGACAATTCAGCTATTTCAACTTTAGAAAGATTTTTAGTTTCTATGGCCTTGTGAATGGTGATATCTACACTTGCCTTCTGCGGGTATCCTTTTTCTTCAAAAATACGCCAAGTATGATTTATTGTTATGGGAATAACAGGAACGCCAGATTTTGTGGCAACCCTTAAACTACCTCTCTTGAATTCCCCCATTTTGGGTCCCTTGCTTCTGGTGCCTTCAGGATAAACAAGAATGGAAAATCCTTCATGGATAAAGTCAACGGCTTTTTCTATAGCCCTTAAAGAAGCTCGTGGATCATCTCTTTTTATCAGTACACTTCTAATATTTTCAACCCACTCCCCATATAAAAACAGGTCACTAAGTTCTTTTTTTGCAATAAATCCAAATTGAATTTTGTTTAAAACCATACAGCAAAGGGGTATATCTGCATAACTTTGATGATTTGAAATGTAGACAACAGGTCCTTCAGAAGGAATATTCTCTTCCCCATGAATATGCACGTCAGTTTGAAAGACATTCATGACAAAAGCGCCCCAGTTGCTTGTAGCTTTCAAAATATAAGACCGTTCTTCTTCCACGTTACCCGCGGCTCTGGCTGAAAAAATGCCATTTTTGTATTTTTTCAATGAGGGGAGTGCCAGATAAAATTTATATATCATTGGAATATTTTTAATTATTTTAATTATTTTCATTGTTACCTCCGAGTGACCTTCGAAATTTAATTGTTGTGGAGCAGATTAAAATATTATAACATAAATGGTCTGGCATATTCTACAAAAAACCATTATAATGCATTTTAAGGACGGGAAAAATGATGCATAACAAAAAAACAGGAATTATTATTGTTTCCTTGGGATTATTTATAATAACGGGTGTATTGGTCGTTTCAAACACCTCAACTGCTTTTGATCATTCGATTCAAAGCATTATTTTTGATATGCGGAAAGATTTTGTAACAGTTTTCTTTAAAATAATTACCTATTCAGCTAACTGGCAGACGATAGTACTACTTTGTCTTGTATTCTTAACGATGAAAAAGACTAGAATAAATGTAGGAATACCTCTTTCTTTTGCATCGGCATTTTCAACAATTTTGTATAAAGGTGTGAAGATGTTATATGAAAGGCCAAGGCCGGAGTTGGATTTTCACCTAATTGATCAGGGTGGATTCAGCTTCCCTAGCGGCCATTCTATGACGGGTCTTGTCTTTTACGGTTTGGCAATCTATTTCATTGCAAAATATGGAAAAGAAAATAGGGCACAAAAGGCCCTAATGAGTATGTTGGGTGTATTGATTTTTCTAATAGGTTTTAGTCGGGTATATTTGGGCGTACACTATCCAACAGATGTTATCGCAGGATGGTTTCTTGGAACAAGTATACTTGCTTCAATGGTAATTCTTGTTGAAAAAGGCTATCCTGAAAAATTAAATTTTGATAGATTAAAACTACAGTAAAACGGAACTACAGTATAACAGAACCGGATTCTCTATCAAAGAAAACATTCTTAGAGTTAGTGGATAAAGGAATGCCGTAAGCAATAGTAACATCTTTCTCAAAAAGTCCCAAAGATAAGGCGGCTTTGCCTATAGAGAACATGACACGATTGTCAATTCTGTTGTCTGCCGCCATAGAAACAGCGGATCCGATGGCAATTCCTAAATCTGTGGTATTGAAGGCACAAAGGGATCCGGCTTTGACGGAAGCGGCACAATTTGGGAAACCGCAGAAGCCACAAGTAGTTAAACCTAAAGGAATATTAACAACACCTATTAAAACAACACAATGACTTGAATTTAAATTATTGGCATCTCTTTCAAAGAAGCCCGAATCTGGTAGAACTGCCATTTTTTTCATTTCTTCACAAAGCTGATACTTTTCTTCTCCGTCCACTATAAATGCCACAATTTTATCCGTTCCGCAGCCTTTTGGGGCTGTTTTAGCAGCAGCTACCATTGCATGCGCCACATTTAGTGCTGCGGTTTTTTCTGATACAAATGTATTGTATTTCATCATTTCTCCTCCATTTTTACAGTGCTACAAATTTGATATAGGGGTAACCTAAGTTGATAAAGCTCGCTGAATTTTATAAAAGCATTGGGGTTGTTGGTATTTTCTAAAAAAGAGTACAAAAGGGGTTGATCATTTTTTACCCTTGACCAAAGTAATTCTAAAGGCTCATCAACAAACAAGGTGGGATTGTCTTTTAAAACAGTGATACACATTTCATCTAAAACAACGCCATCGCCGCAAACCATTACAAAGTTGTTTTTCTTGGAATATATTTCAAGCAGTTCATACTCTTTGTTGCGATATTCATGTTCACCCATAGCCATAATTATTTTTTTCAAGGGTCTTCCGTCTTTTTTCTCGATTAAATCATCAAGGACAAGAAGCTGGTATCCCAGTAAATTTGCCATCTTTTCACCGACGCTCATTCGATCACTTCCAATGTATCCAATGACAAACAGCTTTTTTGGAGCAGGTTCTAATTTTATTGTCATATTGTCTTCTCCTATCATTCAATTATATGACAATTAGTTGTAATACACAATTAATTAATGTAAAATTAACAAGAAGAATTCAAAAATTTGCATTTTTAATCGGGCTTAATCTGAAGGAGGAAATTTACAATGAATAAACCAGTGATTATCGTTATGGCTGCGGGAATGGGAAGCAGATATGGCGGGCTGAAACAAATGGATCCTGTTGGAACAAACGGAGAATTAATCATAGACTTTTCAATTTATGATGCTATAAAAGCAGGATTTGAAAAAGTTATTTTTGTTATAAAAAAAGAAATGGAAAAAGATTTTCAGGAGCTTATTGATAATAGACCAGGTAGAAATATTGAAATTGTTTTCGCTTTTCAAGATATCAATGATCTACCAAAAGGGTATAAAGTCCCTGAGGAAAGGGTAAAACCCTGGGGAACATGTCACGCAGTGATGAGTTGCCGAAATTTAATTGATGGGCCTTTTGCAGTAATCAATGCAGATGATTTTTATGGTGCAGAAGCGTATAAAAGCATGTATAATTTTTTAATTGAGGTAAATGACGACAAAAAATATAACTATTGCATGATAGGATATGATCTTGAGAATACATTAACGGAAAACGGCCATGTGGCCAGAGGTGTTTGTGAAACAACAGCGGATGATTTTTTAAAGGGAATCGTAGAAAGAACTAAAATAATGGAAAGACAAGGGAAAATTCAGTTTACTGAAGACGATGAGATTTGGGAAACCATTTCACCGAGTACAGCAGTTTCCATGAATTTCTGGGGTTTCACAAAAAGTTTTATGGACGAGATGATTAAAATGTTTCCACATGTGTTAGACAAAATAATAAAGGAAAATCCTTTGAAAGGAGAATTCTTTCTGCCCTTTGCAGTTGATGAATTATTGAAACAGGAAAAAGCGGCAGTAAAAGTTCTCAGGTCACATGATAAGTGGTATGGTGTGACTTATCATGAAGATAAGCAAGGCGTTGTAGAGGCGTTAAAGAAAATGAAAGAAAATGGAACATATCCCGAAAAACTCTGGAAATAGAAATGAGGATAAAATGATACAAATTGGGTTTGATATAGGTGGCACCAACATTAAAGCTGGCGTGTTGGATGACGAATTCAATATTCTGGCAGAAAACACCAAACTTTTTCCTAGAGGGGAAAATCATGAGGTGGTGCTGGAGACCATGGAAGAAATGGTTTTTGAGCTTTTAAGTGTTGTGAAATTTAAATATGAAGACATCAGTTCTATTGGCGTTGCAGTTCCAGGGACACTTGATACCCATAATGAAATAGTTCTTCATGCCTACAATCTGGGATTCCATCATTTGCCTTTAAAGGCATTACTTGAGGAAAAATTCAATGGAATACCTGTATCTTTAGCAAATGATGCCGATGCAGCAGCCTTGGGGGAATTGTACAAAGGCGCCTTTGTCGGATGCAAGACGGCAGTTCTTTTTACCTTGGGAACAGGCGTCGGAGGTGGACTTATTTTAGGCGGAAAGCTTTTTAACGGTGGAATGGGTCATGGTGTTGAAATTGGCCATATGAGATTAATTTATAACGGACCTCTTTGCACCTGCGGAAATCGGGGCTGCATAGAAACTGTATGTTCCGCCAAATTTTTTGAAGATCAGGGACTTATTGCAAAAGAAGTAATGGAGCAAGCAAAGGATGGAGATAAACGCTCTCTTGAAATTTTCAATGAATATATCGGGTATTTAAGTGATGCTATCATATCTGTTTCAATGCTTTTAGATCCTGAAGTGATTGCGCTGGGTGGTGGAATCAGTCAAGCTGGTGATTTTCTCTTTGACCCTCTCCGGAAACTGGTAGAGGAAAAATCCTTTTTTAAATTTCCTCATAAAACAGTGCCAACTGTACTTGGAAATAAGGCGGGATTTATTGGCGCGGCACTACTATCTAGAGAGAACGGGTAGATAGTTAATAGGATAGGAGGGAGTAAAATGCAGATAATTGTTGTAGGTTGTGGCAAAGTGGGATCCCAGTTTGCTGAAATAATGTCAGAAGAAGGACATGAAATTGTTGTTGTTGATAGTGAAAAAGAAAACTTTAAATTGCTTGGATCAAATTTCAGAGGGCTTACCGTTCTAGGCGTTCCCATAGATGAGGATGTACTGAAAGAAGCTGGAATTGAAAGTGCAGATGGATTGGCTGCGGTCACACCGGATGATAATATTAATATGATGGCTTGCCAAGTTGCGAAAGAAATTTTTAATGTACCAAGAATTTTTTCCCGAATCCAGGACCCGGTTAGAGAACAGGTTTTTTATCAGTTTGGCGTTCATAC
>JBBRXC010000006.1:0-28514 GCA_038248745.1 Peptostreptococcales bacterium
GCCTTTTGCCCCTCAAGGTTTACCCATTCATGTGTCTTTGAGTACAGTAATTCTTTATTAATTTCCATTATTTTTCTCCTATTCTATTATTTTTTGTATTTTTTAGCATAAAAAGGTTTTTTTATAATTTTTGCTTTTAAAAACTTATTTCGAATTAATATTTCAACTTCTCTACCTTCTTCTGTGAATTCAATATTTAAAAGGGCCAGTCCAATATTCTTTTTTAAAGTAGGAGAATAGCTTCCTGTTGTAATGTCTCCAACTTTCACACCTTCAGCAAACACTTCAAATCCGGCCCTAGGTATGCCTCTATCTAGCATCTCAACAGCACAAATCTTGCGCTTTAATCCTAAAGACTTATATGTCTTCAACGCTTTTTTTCCGATAAAATCATCCTTATCAAGTTTTACAAATGCCCCAAGACCAGCTTCAAAAGGCGTAATACTGCGGCTTATTTCATGTCCGTATAAAGGTAGGCAGACTTCAAACCGCAAGGTATCTCTGGCGCCTAGACCGGCTGGAAGAATCCCTTCCTCTTTTCCTGCTTCAATAATCATGTCCCATAATATTTCAGCATCTCGTGGTGCAAGCAGTATTTCAAAGCCATCTTCCCCCGTATAGCCGTTTCTGGAAATAAAAGCTTTTATTTCTCCAATAGGGACCTCTGCACAAAAGTAAAAGAATTTAATTTCATCCAGGTTTTTATCTGTCAATTTTTGAAGTATTTCCTGTGCCTTCGGGCCTTGTAATGCTAACTGCGCGTAGTCAGATGACACATCTTTTACTTTTGCATTACCCTTTTTGTGAGTTTGAAGCCATTCCACATCTTTTTCTGTATTTGCCGCATTAACAACCAACAAATATTTTTCTCTGTTATATTTATATATCAGCAGATCATCTACAACGCCTCCGTCCGGATAGCACATTGGCGAATAATATAGTTGCGTATCTTTCATCGTGGATATGTCATTTGTCACCATTTTTTGGATGTATTTTTCCGCATCTTCTCCAGAAACAGCAACTTCCCCCATATGGGACACATCAAATAAACCTGCTGCGTTTCTAACCGCCTCATGCTCCGGAATGATGCCGGAGTATTCAACAGGCAGTTCCCATCCCCCGAAATCAATCAGTTTACCTTTACATTCCAGATGTTTTTTGTATAATGGTGTCCTTATCATAGCACTCCTAACTAATTTTATTTATGATTATATAACAAAAAAGGCGCATTGAAATTTCAATACGCCTCTGTCCTTTTTACCTGAAAGATTCTCCTCGAAAGGTTTGCTTCTTCGGTGTCATTTGAGATTCACATTACATGACTTCCCAGAGTTCCGTCCAAATTCGGTTCTTTTGCCTGAGAGTTTATTGCGTTTACCCCTTCGGCCCTGTATTTAAACAGTTTCTCCTGAATTTTTCATACGGTTTACTATTAAATTTTATCAATTATTATCTAATAAACATACCATTTAATATTTGATTTTATTATAAATTTATTTTTAACTTGTGTCAATCTAATAGTAATAAAAGATCGTTTTAAGTTAGAATGGGAAAAACAAATCCGGGTGACATTTAAAATTCTTTTCTGAGCCCAAATTCAGCAAATTCTACCCATTCTTCGGACTTGCGAAGAAGATTTGCAAGTTCATCAAGCACTTCATAGTGCCGTGTCTCTTGCTTAACCATAAACTTAAAAAAATCTTTATCTTTCTCTTCAATTGCTTTTGACAATAAATCGGTATAAAGATCAATACTCTCTTTCTCTTTATTTGAAGCCATTCTATAGAAATCCAGTTGGCTTGCTGTTTCTTTAGTCGAACTTTCTATATCGCCACTACGCGCAAATATTTCTTTTGCTTTAGCAAGCGAGTTTGTATCAATCAAAAGGGAATCAATTCCATTTATTTTATCTTTCAGAATTTTAGCATGGTTCTTTTCATCTTCGGCCAGCATTAAACAAACTGGATAAAGCATATTCTCCTTATTAATTTCCGCTTGTTCTGTATAATATTTCATTCCATCAAGTTCCATATCGATTGCAAATTTTAAAGCATCCATAGTATTAACTCCTTTCTAAATACGATAACTGGTTTTAGACGTTTCCTATATATATATATTTCAACCCGGCTTTTTCACCTATTTTTTTTGCCATTTCCAAGGTTTCCATCGGTGTAGCAGGGGTATCCATCATTTTCCATGCCGGAAAGAATCTGCTTATATGCCAAGGTACCTCTTTCCCAAGTTTACTGGCAATAAATCCAGCAATAAATTCTAACTCTTCAGAACTGTCATTGATGCTAGGTACAATTAGTGTCGTAATTTCAGTATGAATTCTTGCCTTATTAAAATATTTCAGTGTTTCCATAATGGGTTCTGCTTTTCCCCCGCAGTATTTTTCATAAACCCCAAGATTTGCTCCCTTAAAATCGACATTTGCTGCATCTAGGTAAGGTGCAATCAGATCAAGGGTTTCTTTCGTCATGAATCCGTTTGTAACCCATATGTTTTTCAATCCTTTTTCTTTGGCAAGTTTCATTGTGTCCAGCGCATATTCCAGAAAAATCGTCGGTTCAGAATAAGTATAAGATATGGAAGGGCATTTTGATTGTAATGCTCTATCTACATGTTCTTCAGGAGATATTTCAACGCCTTCCACTGGTTTATCCGGTTTTGGGTTTTGAGAAATTTCCCAGTTCTGACACCATAAACAATGGAAATTACATCCTGCTGCAGCAAAAGAATAGGTTCTGGTGCTAGGCATAAAATGATACAAGGGTTTCTTCTCTATTGGATCTACATGAACGGCAATCGTCTTTCCATAATTTAAAGAATAGAGTTCCCCCTCCTGATTTTCCCGTACACCACAAATTCCCCTTGTTCCTGGAGAAATAATGCATCGGTTGCTGCATACATCACACCTGACTTTTCTCTCCCCCAGTTTTTCAAACAACAATGCTTTTTTCATTATATCACCTTACTCCTGATTCTTTCATCAGGAATTCTGAATGAATCTGAATTTATCTTTAAATATTACCCTCTTTTGCTATAGATTAACCTTAAAAAGATAAACATTAAAAATATAAATGTATTCTACCATCTAATTCTTAAAATCCCAGTTCTTCCCCTATGACTATAACATGGAAATCCGAATCAACAGGCCTTTTATGTATAATGCTTGTTATGTTACAGTTCCTCTGCTCCGATCTACACTCTTGGCATGTACCGCATAAATTGCAGGCCAGAGCATTGCCATATTTAATGTTGTTCATCTGTGCCGCGACAGAACGAATCCTATCCAAACCAGCATTCAAGTCTTTAACCAATTTATTAGCTCCTGCAATAATAATAATTCTGTCTGAACCATAAAGGCTCCCGGCGATTCTGTTCCCTGTTCCATCAATATTTATTATTTGTCCGTCCATCGTAATGGCATTGGCGCCAAGCATAAATACATTGGCAACAAGATATTGCATGAGAATATCTCTCATTTCTTGTTTATTTCCTACAATATTGAATCCAGGGCTGTTATGCTCCATGGCATGTTTATTTACCGCACAGGTGTGTGGAATTGCAACGCAATTCTTTTTTTCCAGTTCCTCATCAAGCTTCAATGCGAATATAGTCTGTGAGTCCCCAAAGCCTATGATGCCACTGTCAGGGATCAGACTTAACACCAGCGTTCTTGCCTCCTCGATGGAATCACAGTAATGGGCTTCAAAATTATTTTTATTCAGATTTGTGACAGCTATTTTACAGTTCTGTCTCCTATGATCTTTTCTTATTGACTCCCTATTACATGCCTCTTCCTTTAGCTTTGGCATTTTAAAATTATGTAAATCAAGCATGCTCTTTCCTCCAATTAGCTTCGACTATTCCCAACTTTTCCATATATCTGTTTTATAACCAACCGTAGCTTTTCGCCCATCACGAACAACTGGTGTCTTTATTAACTTAGGATTTTCAAGAATTTTCTCTTCTCTAGCTTCCTCACCAATTCCTACTTTGATATAAGGCTATAGTAGTTTCATCATTTTCTGAGCTGTCTCTCCGCCGGCATTTTGGTTCTGACCAGTAACGATATTACCGTCTACGACTGTCAAATTAGCTAAGATGTCAATCAACCTTGTTTCATATTGATAGTCAGCCCCAAGTTTTCTAAGTTCTTTTTCAGGATGTAATGGGGTCCCCATAATATTAAGTTCTTTAATCTGTTTATCAGTAACACCCGTCATCTTTTTACCAGTAACCAGCGGCTCACCATTCACTTCCTTAGCTTTTATAAAACCAAGCGCACCATGGCATACAGATCCCAATATGATACCTATTTTATTCGCTTCGGTTATTTTTTCACCCAATACATCACTTTTCCCTAGATCATACGCCGCGCCCCATCCACCAGCCATAAAAATCAAATCGTATTCTTTAAAGTCTATCTCATCAATACAGATTGAATTATTTACTTTAGAAAGAAATTCTTCATCTTTTAGGAATCTTTTATCGGCTGGTGTTGCAAGTGGATATTTTAAACTACTTGGCTCAATTGGAATTTTGCCGCCTTGAATACTCGCTAAATCAACTTGCATCTTCGCTTCAAGAAACTCATAGTAAGGCACCGTCATTTCAGAGGCATACACCCCGGTTTTCTTGCCACCGGCACCTAAAGTATTTGTACTTGTGGTAATAATTAAAGCTTTTTTCCCCACAAGATCATATACTTCCTTTTCATATTTGGGATGCAATCCTAATTTATGTAGTATTTTGGGCAAGACAACTAAGGTTAAGGTTATTGGTAATATGACTGTCGTTGTAATTTCAACTATCTTTGCATTCATTGTAGCCTCCTATCCGAAGAATCATTATTTAAACATTCCATAGACTTTTTCTACATTGACAACCTCGCTTCGACCGAATCTTAGCATTTCAGGTCCCATTTGCTTTCTTTAAGTAGTAAAAGAAGCCTTTGCTTCAATTGGCATCACACAATTATAATTAACTAACACTAATATTCTCTAATATATTATCACGAATAATTACCCAAGTATACTATTTATAGCCACCTATATTAATACAAAGCTTCAAACGATCATTGAAAGACATATCATATCCATTTTATGAATAAAGAGCTCCGAAATCTCGGAACCCTTTAATAAAATATTGTGAATTTCACCCTAACTGTTGTTACGCAGTTCTCCAGTCTCTTGGTAGGTATTTTTTTAATAACTTTGTGCCTTCTTCATTGATACGATAATAAATGCAAAGTTCACCATCGTTATCTAATTCCACCGTGGAATCCTCTATCAAGCCATTTTCTCTCATGGAGAATAAACTGTTGCTTATGTTTGATTTACTAAATTGTTTTTCGGTGCCATATTCAGCCTTCAACTCACTCATCAACTTATCGACGGTTGCTTCCTTCACTGTAGAAAAGAAATGAAGCATTCTAAAATTCATTGGTAATATTTTCTTTTTCATCATTACGCTCCTTTTTTAGCTATTAATTCTAACGGATTCACAACAACCAGCATTGCTCCTATAGTAACTGCTATTGCTCCAGCCACAAGTGAGCCTGATAAAGATACTCCGAAAATAAAGAAGGAAAAAATCAATCCCCAAAGTGAATAAGTAATATTTAACGCCATACCAGGGGCAACACCAATCATCGCGTTGGCCTTATACCATGTCAAGAAGGAAACTGCTCCTGCCAAAGCTGCAATCCCAATAATCATCATCGTTTCTGGCGTTCCAAGCAATTGACCAAACATTCCCATTCCTGCAATTAATGGAACAACAATTAATGAACTTGCAAGACCAGAAGTTATTTCTCGAATAGTGATTGCAACATCTGGATTAACCATGGACATGCCAAAAGTAGCTAATGCTCCTTCTGCGCCCCAACCCAAAGCTGAACCGAATGCAAATAATAATCCTAAATAAAAGTGCGGATAAACGCCTTCAGGTGGAGCAAAACTGATCAATACAGTTCCAATAATACAAATTGCCATCCCCAAACCAACACGCGCAGATAATTTTTGTTTCATGAATATTCTAGCTAAAATAGCGCCTACTACTGGGCATAATGCTGAAATTGGCATAGTATAAGCACTGCCGCAAAACTGAATTGCCAACAAATAACATCCCATTGCAAAAGGACCACCTAATATTGCTGCCGTACATACGATCATCCCCGGTTTAGTTTTTACGCTTCGTATAATTTCTTTAAAATTGCCTTTCCAAATATTGTATATCACAAGCCATAATGCCGTTAGGCTGTCATTCATTGCTGCAGCCACAAGTGGTGCAACAAACATTGCGCTAACGCCTAATGTGAAAGGTCCTTTAGCCAAGGCTATTCCAAGTATGATGCTGTTTAATGCAAAAGTCATCCCTGACACTAAGCCATAAGCAGAACCTATTCGAGCAAACCTTGATTGCATTTTCGCCTGTTTAGATTTAATTAGTGAACCATGATTCATTTGAATCGTTCCAACCATTTCTGTCAAAATAATACCTCCTTTAGATATTCTCAGATTTAATTAATTTTTCCTCTAATATTTTCCACTTTCCTATTATAGACCTTTCCCCATGGGTCAATGTCAATGTTTTTTTGTCAGAATATAATGAAAATTTAGCTGAAATATCGATGCAAATATATTGTTGAAATGCCATTGATATACGATGGCATCTAATTAAATTTACTTGTTTAAATTATTAAATACTAAAAATGTATTGATCCCCCATTTAAAAAAACATTCCCCATAGGGGAATGTTTTTATTGTATTTTTCCTGCTTGAATTGTGTCAATTTTTCTTGCAAATCCATCAATTTCAATAGAATAATAGAATCAAAAATGGATTGTTCAATATAAATTTATAGATTTATTAAAACTTTTTCTACTATACGTTCAGGCGTCAGCTCACTCTGCTCAAGTTGAAATTCATAGCAACCAATTTTTCTAAAGCTGTCACTGATTCCACAGATTATTTGCTTCGGCGCATTTCCAAACTGGGTTTTGTACTCCGCAATCGCACTTCCAAGCCCACCGATCACTGTATGCTCTTCTAGGCTTACGACCAGCTGGTTATTTTTGAACACATCATCCAGCATCTTTGTATCGATTGGTTTCACTGTATGCATATCGATGATTCGAGTGGATATCCCCTTGCTTTCAAGCATATTTGCTGCTTCAATTGCTGTCCCTAGCATCGAACCTGTTGAAATAATCGCAACTGTTTCACCTTTTTTATACTCAATTGCCTTACCGATTTCATACTCAAAATCTTCCGGATAGAGTAACGGAAAGCCCGGCGCACCGGTCAAACGTAAATAGACAGGACCTGGGTGCTTTGCTGCTGCGAATACTGCTTTATAGATTTGATGCGCGTCGCAGGGCGAAAGAACTGTGAAGTTTGGGATAGACCGAGCAATGGCGATGTCATCCATCCCAAAATGCGTGTTACCAAGAGATCCAAACCGCATACCCGCTTCGATTCCTACAACTATTGCGTTGAGGTTCATATATCCAAGACCCATCCGCATCTGCTCGGCACAGCGCATCGGTGCGAATGCCGCCACGGTAACCGCGAACGGAATGAATCCTTCTACCGCAAGTCCAGTAGTGAAGCCGATCATGTTCTGTTCTGCTATTCCCACATTGAATAGACGGTCGGGATACGCTTTTTCAAAATTGACCATTCTCGCGGTGTTCGTGATGTCGGCTACTACCGCGCATACATTTTCATTTTCTTTTCCAAGCTGCACCATTGACTCTCCAAAAGCGCTGCGATGTCCAAGCTTTGACCATTTCTGTAATGTATCTAAAGAAATCTTAACCATTCCTATTATCCTTTCTTCGCAGCATCAAGATCTTTAATTGCCTGCGTATATTCTTCCTCTGTGAGCGGTGATGCGTGCCATTTCAAAACGCGTTCCATAAATGAAATGCCTTTTCCCTTGATGGTATCGGCGATAATAAGCTGCGGTTTACCATTTTTACGGATTTTAATCGAATTTACAACTTCAATAATCTTCTTGATATTATGCCCATCATCAAGTATCGTCACATCCCAGTCATAGGCTTTCCAAATTGCAGGTATATTAATGTCCATAACTTCTTTCGTGGTGCCAG
This sequence comes from Peptostreptococcales bacterium, assembly GCA_038248745.1. Taxonomy (GTDB): domain Bacteria; phylum Bacillota; class Clostridia; order Peptostreptococcales; family Anaerovoracaceae; genus JAENWH01. The sequence goes on from JBBRXC010000006.1 coordinate 8,126, forward strand.
AAAGCTGAAAACCGTTTCTGTCGATGATTGCAATCATATTGTCAAGCTTGAACTTGACCGCCGCAATCGCCGCTTCATGCACAATGCCTTCATTGCTTTCACCGTCACCGACAAGGCAGAAAACATAATGTTCCTTGCCTTGTAACTTGGCCGCCTTCGCCATCCCGCATGCGATGGAAAAGCCGTTACCAAGACTCCCGGATGATATTTCGATGCCGTGTTGCACATTCCGACTCGGATGTCCACAAAGGATACTGTTGTTGCCTTTAAAGGTTGAAATCTGATCCTTCGAAATATAACCAGATTCGATTAGCGCAGCGTAATAAGACAGGCATGCATGCCCCTTACTCATGACGAATCGGTCTCTTTCTATCATTTCTGGGTTTTTTGGGTCGTGATTCATAACGCCGAAATACAAGGCCGCAAGGAGATCCACACTGCCAAGCGCAGGTCCAAAATGCGCTCCCTGCTCCCCTGCCGCGTATCCCATCTCAATACAGTCACGGCGCATTTCGTCAGCAATGACTTCAATTTCTTTTACACTTTTCATTGTACTCATAATTTTCTCCTGTCATTACTTTCTTCTGCGCTCATTAACTTGTATTGATGCCCACTATACACCCCTGAAGGGATCACTTTTGTTTCATACTTTGCTGCCTGAATAAGCATTTCTACATTAACACCCGTCTCATACCCCATTTCACTGATCATAAATGCCAGATCTTCGCTCGCCAGATTGCCTGAAGCTCCGGGGGCAAATGGGCATCCACCCAGTCCGCCAAGGGTGGACTGGACAACCGAAACGCCGCTTTCAATAGCAGCCAACGAATTCGCCATTCCCATGTTTCTTGTATCGTGTATATGGATGATTAATGATAACGCCGGATATGCATCCTGCACCGCAGCAATGATCCGTCTGACTTGCGCAGGGTTGGCGATGCCGATTGTATCGCACAGGTTTAAAGTTTTAATGCCACAGTCAACATAGTCTTTTATAAATGCAACCACTTCATCCTTGTCTTTTTTTCCTTCAAACGGACATCCAAATGCTGTCGCAAGGTCTAAGCAAATATCCATCTCGGGATACTCTTCAATGATACTCTTTAGTTCCGTTAAAGACTCCTCATGCGTCCGCTGGATGTTTGCCTGATTATGTTTTTCACTCAACGATACTACATAGGATATATGACGTATCCCACTTTCCCACGCACTTTTTGCTCCACGTAAGTTGGGTACCAGGGCAGATATCATCACCTCAGGGTACTTGGCAATACAGGCCTGCGCTATAATACTTGCATCCTTCATCTGCGGAATTGCCTTCGGGCTGACAAACGATGTGATCTGTATGTTTTTGATCCCCGCCTTAATGATTCTATCGATAATTTCCAGCTTTGTTTCTGTTTCGATGAAATCAACCAGGTTCTGGAATCCATCACGCGGTCCTACTTCATAAATCTGAATTTTTTTCATTGTACTCCTCCGTCCGAGAAATGAGCTATAACATCGTCCCAGTTTCTTTAAGCTGCCGATACCAATGAATCGCGTCTTCTGGGATCTGCGGGTGATGGCTAGGATATTCTTGCTTGGCTTTTTCCAAGTACGTGAGCAATTTGTCCCGATACTCAGGCGCCGCGCAGTTTTCTATAATGCCATATGCTCTTTCCACATCATCCAAACCACGTAGATCGCAAACCCCGTTTTCGGTAATAACCACATCGATGTCGTGCTCACTGATGTCCTGATGAAATACCATTGGTACAATATTAGAGATGGCACCTTTTTTGCTGCTGGATGGAATCATTAGTATCGAAAGTCCCGCATTTTGTGCGAAATTTGCGCCGCCGCCGATTCCATTCAAAACGTTTGTACCACTAATATGGCTTGAATTAACGTTGCCATAGATATCAATCTCAATTGCCGTGTTCAGAGCAAGTATGCCTAGCCTGCTGATAATTTCCGCGTTGTTCATCAAATCGCCGTTCCTCAGTATGAGTTTTTCTTCAATGCCCGGCATATTTATGATCTGTTCAACCCGCTTGCTCATCTTTAATCCTCCGGTCACAATAACTGAGGCTTTTCCGCAAGCCAAAAGCTCTAGAAGCGGCTCTGTAACGCCTCCGCAGAAGAACTCTAAGGCATAAAATTCTGACGTTCTAAACGCGCTTGCGATAGTATCTGCAATATTTCCGAAACCTATTTGAATCGGCGGAAGCGCTCTGCCGTCTTTTGTTCCGTATTCTTCTGTCAGAAAATCAAACAGATTCTGCCCAATTAATATGGATTGCTGTGTGCTCTGAATCGGCGGACCTTCTTCGGATTCTGATAGATCTGTTTCGACGATATATATGGTTTTTTCAGCATCAACAGGAATAAATGAGCCCCCAATTCTTTGTCGAGTTCTGGTAATAGGAACAGGCTGCCCTTCTTGCGGAATATAGATATCATACAAATCCTTCAGTTTTTTCGGCTGTGCCCGATTAATTTCAACGATAATAATGTCAGCCGCTTCTATTAGAAGGTGTATGAAACCGCAAGAAGATGTGGGAACAAGCCCGTCTTCTGTGATATCAAGCGCTTCAATCACGGCAACATCAATTTTACCCAGACGCCCACTCTTGATTAGACGGGGCATTTTGCTCATCTGTTGTTCAATATACTTGACCTTGCCTTTGTTCACCTGTGACGCCAGATTGCTGTTGGCAATCATCGGCGCTCTCGAGGAAATGAGATTCAGTTCGCTCAGTTTTTCGTCGAGCCACGGCACGTTCGCGCTTGTGATTAGGTTTAACGAAAGCTTTTCGCCGTTTCTGCGCCTTTCAACAAGCTCCTGCACTACCGCTTTTGGATATCCCGCTAGCGCATACCCACTCATAGCAACCGTCATACCGTCTCCAATAAGTTGGGCTGCAACTTTTGCAGAGACCGGTTTTCCAAGGTGTGTTCGTTCAAATTCACTCTTCATTATATTCTACCCCATAGCGTCTAATTGTGTTTTGCTTATCTAGGAGAAAAGTTCGCAAATAGTTTTTCATCTGTCGGCTTATAATTGGGGATTTCCCTAATCACCCAAGTATTGTTCATATAATGCTTTAAAGCAATATTTTCCGAGGCGATATTGCCTCCCCATGTTCCACATCCGAGAGAGCTTGTCGCCGGCATGCCAGAAACCCAGCTACCGGTATTTGTAGTCGCCTGCGGTTGATTTACAACAACTCGCGTTGTATATGTACCAAGCGATAGCTTTTCAACATTTTCATCTTCTTTTGTATAAATGCCACACGAATGACCTGCCCCGGAATACGCGTGGTTTTCGTTGGTTATTCGAATGGCATCATCGATGCCTTTGCTCTTATAAACTGTAATGACTAGACACATTTTTTCACCCGCAAATGGTGTAACTTCTCCGGTTTTATCTTCTTCTACCAAAATCATGCAAGTGTCTTTCGGCATCTCAATGCCCGAAAGTTTCGCAATATTGCTGACCGGAGATGCAACGATGTGGCGGTTCAGCATATGGTCTTCTGGCCAGTTCGGCCAAATCGCATGTTGAATATTGTGTTTTTCATTGGCGGTTATAAGATAAGCACCAACTTTTTGCAGTTCCACCAACATTTCATCGTAAATCGTTTCATCAATCACTAATGCGTTATCGCATGAACAGCCAGCTGCTAGATCAAATGTTTTACTGATTTTGATCTTTGCCGCCGCGGCCGCTAGATCTGCCGTTTTATCCACCACGATGGACGAATTACCAGCGCCAACACCGAATGCCGGTGTGCCGGAGCTATATGCCTCTTTAACCATGCCAGCACCACCGGTTGCCATTATGAGATCACACTGTTTCATCAACTCATTGGTCTTTTCGATAGACGGGTTTTCAATGCAGAGAAACAAATCTTCAGGTGCATCGTATTTCCTCATGATATCACGTAAAATATTGCAGATCTTCAGTGTTGTAAGCTTGCCTCTAGGGTGTGGTGAAAAAATCATCGCATCTCTCGCTTTCGCCACATTGATTGCTTGCAGAATCGGATGCATCTCTGCTTGTGTACTCGGAACGAGTGACCCAATAACGCCAACCGGCTTTGCTATTCTCACCAGTCCCCGTTCCTTCATCTCTTCTACGATGCCAACGGTCTTTACATCTTTTACATCATAGTAAATAGCTCGGCATTTGCCTTCGACCTTCGCGATTTTTGAAGCGACATCACCAAGTTTGCACTCGTCAAATGAAAACTGCGCAATTTCTTTTACTAGTTCAGCATTGCTTGCAAATTCCCAAGCGATTGCACCAGCAAGCTCATCAACTTTTTCCTGGGAAAAACCTTCGGCGATTTTCTGTGCCTTTCTAGCTCTTTCAATCAATCCGGCAATATACGCTCTGTCTTCCATTTGTCTTTCTCCCATCTGTCTCTCTTCCATAAAAACATCCTCCCGATTTATTAATCGTTTTTCCTTGCAGCGTCTTGTTATATTACGTTTTTTGCTATTCAAGTTTTCTTATTTTCTTTTTTAGTTTCCATATTTACTATTATGCACCTTCTGTGTTATAATTTCAATATGTTTTCAAAGCTTTTTTTGAACGTAAAAAATAGAAAGAAATTGAGGAAAGTATATGAGTGTCAACTATCGTCATACCAAAATTCTTGAATTATTAGAGAATAAGAAATCTGTAAGAATCAATGAGCTATCAGCGTTTTTGAATGTCAGCAATGTAACCATTCGAAAGGATTTGGATTTACTACACAAGCAAGGGCTTTTGGTTAAAACACATGGCGGTGCAGTCAGTATAAGCAGTGATTTCGCATATCTCGGTGCACTTGATGAAAGAACATTACGCCTAAACAAAGTTGTCGATCTTGCGTTTTCAACAATCGAAAATGGCGATTGCATTTTTTTAGGAAGCGGTTACACTTGTACGCTATTAGCTGAAAAAATCAAATATATGGACAATATCACCGTAGTGACCAATAATATCAACTCAATTCCTATCCTTCAGCCCTCAAAAGTCAATGTGTTTGTTTTAGGCGGAGAGATAATTGAAAATAATGGCATGATCTCTACCAGTTGCTATAAGTCTGATGAAATCTTTCAAAATAAGATTGTGATCAACAAAGCATATACAAGTGTCATTGGCATCGACAAAAAAGCGGGATTAACCGTCAATTACGAACGAAGTGTAAAAATGTATTCAACCATCAACAAAATAACCGACAACTGGTATCTGATGGTTGACAGTAATAAGTTTGATAAAAAATCGCTATATAAAGTTGGTGATCTATCTGATATAAAATGTTTAATTTCAGATAATGTTCCGGATGAATATAAAGAGTATTTAAAGTCATACAACGTAAAAATCATGTCAGATTAAGAGCCAATCTTACTTTTTTGTCAGCAATACGACCGCCTCAATGTGTTTTGTATTCGGGAAATTATCATAAGCTTTAATGGTTTTTACTTCATAACCGTAATAATTCATATACTTCAGATTATCCGTCAGGCTTTTAGGATTGCAAGATATATATAAAATTTGCTTTACACCATAGGATACTATCTTCTCCAATGCTTTCTGGTGTATGCCAACTCTCGGCGGATCAACAACAATGACATCCGGCCGTTCTTTGATACTGTCGAGTACTTCAAAGACATCCCCAGAAATAAATTCACAGTTCTCCAAATTGTTAAGTTTAGCGTTTGTCCTTGCTGCATCAACGGCTTCTTCAATAATTTCAACGCCAATGACCTTCTTCGCTTTAAGGGCAAGCGTCTGGGTTATGGTGCCAGTTCCACAGTATAAGTCATACACAATTTTATCGTCAAAATTATCAATCAGTGATAAAGCCTCTTTATAAAGTCTTTCAACTGCTTCCACATTTGTCTGAAAAAAAGAAAAAGCACTCACTTTAAAATCTAGCCCCATTATTTTTTCAGAGTAAAAATCCTGTCCGAATAAAATCTCCAAATTATCGCAATAGGCAAAATCAGCCACTCTGTCATTGGTTGTATGTAATATTCCCACAATTTTATTGTTTAATTTTAAATGTAGGAGTAACTCAACTAGGCCAGCCTCATCCAACTGATTCTGAGAAGAAGTAACAAGATTGATCAATAATTCATTGGTTCTTTCTCCCTTACGGATAATAAGATTTCTAACAAAACCAATATGTAATTTCTTATGATAGTGAGCATATTCTTTTGAACGGCAAAATTCTAATACAGCCCTTAAAATCACATTGAAATCTACATCAACAAGTTGACATTCATCAACCGTGACGATTGACATGAACCTGCCTTTCTGGTGCATGCCCAATGTCATCTCTCCATCTTTTACAGCGTTGCCAAATGTAAATTCCATTTTGTTTCTATAGCCAAATATTTCGGGACTGCCTTCAATACCCAAATACTCGTCATATTGTATGTCTTTTTCTTTCAGAAGTTTTAATACCTCTGCATTTTTCATTTCCAGCTGGCTGGAATACGCAACTCCCTGGTGGGTACACCCACCACAAAAGTCATTGTGCTTGCATATATTCATTGTCTCTCCCATTTAAAACTTACCATATTTACTGTAAAATTCTTCCTTATATTCAAGAAATTTATCTTCTTCAATAGATATTCTGATCTTCTCCATCATTTTTACCAAAAAATGCAAATTATGTTCTGTTAAAAGCATGGATGATAATATTTCATTCGACTTAAATAAATGCCTTAAATAAGCTCTCGAATAATTTTTGCAGGTATAGCAATCACATTCATCATCTAAAGGGGTAAAGTCTCTTTCATATTTAGCATTTTTTATGGCCACTTTTCCATGTGATGTCATAGCTGCGCCATTTCTAGCTATTCTTGTAGGAAGTACACAGTCAAACATATCAACACCACGTTCTACACCCTCAAATAAACAATCAGGGCTACCTACCCCCATAAGATATCTTGGTTTATTTTCTGGTAAATAATCAACACAGTAATCAAGAACCTCATACATTAAAGGTTTTGGTTCTCCCACGCTTAATCCACCAATGGCATAACCCGGCAAATCCAGGGCAACAATGCCTTTTGCGCTTTCCAGCCTTAAGTCTTTGTACATACCCCCTTGCATTATTCCAAACAAAGATTGAACCTCTATGTTTTTGTGGGCATCCTTACATCTTTCCAACCACCTTGTTGTTCTTTCTAGGGATTTTTCCACATACTCTCTTTCTGCAGGGTATGGGGCACATTCATCAAATGCCATGATAATATCAGCACCTAAGTCATTTTGTATTTCAATAGATTTCTCAGGCGACAGCATATGGCTGGAACCATCAATATGAGATCTAAACTTGACCCCTTCCTCTGTTATTTTTCTCAAGTCACCTAGGCTGAAAACCTGAAATCCTCCGCTGTCTGTTAAGATAGCCTTGTTCCAATTCATAAACTTATGCAGCCCGCCTGCCTGTTTGACGATATCGTGTCCAGGTCTAAGATAGAGATGGTAGGTGTTTGACAAAATAATTTGAGCTCCCATTTTTTCTACATCTTCCGGTTTAATGGCCTTTACAGTGGCTGCCGTTCCAACTGGCATAAAAACAGGAGTTTCGATACTACCATGGGGTGTATTTACTCTCCCTCTTCTTGCCTTTGTTCTTGTATCTTTCTTAATTAATTCGTAAGTTACAGCATGTTTCAATTCGTTTCTCCTTATATAATTAGCATCGCATCCCCATAGCTGAAAAATCTGTATTTTTCTTCTACAGCAATCTGATAAATTCTCATGATATCTTCTCTGTTATATAATGCTGAGATCAGCATCAGCAATGTGGATTTAGGGAGGTGGAAATTTGTAATCAATGAATCAATGATTTTAAATTTGTACCCTGGATAGATGAAAATATCGGTTTCTCTGGCTATATGATCCTTTGTATCAATGATATTTCCACTTTCAAAAGGAATTGCAGCACTTTCAAGAGTCCTTGTTGAGGTTGTGCCTACCGAAATGATGCGGCCCCCTTCATTTTTTGTCGAATTGATTATTTTTGCGCTCTCTTCACTTATTTCATACTCTTCAAAGTGCATATGATGCTCTTCTATCTTTTCGCAACTAACAGGTTTAAACGTTCCAATTCCAACATGTAAAGTAACATATGCGATCCGAACACCTTTCTCTTTTGCTTTACATAATAGTTCTTCTGTAAAGTGTAAGCCGGCTGTAGGTGCTGCAACAGATCCCTCCGTTTTGCAATATACTGTCTGATATCTGTCCTTATCTTCCAGCTCGCTTGCTCTTTCAATATAGGGCGGAAGAGGCATACTGCCTAGCTCTTCCAACCGCTCAAGGAAAATACCTTCATAGTTAAAATCAACAATTTTTGTTCCATCTTCACCATTTCCAACAACCAATGCAGAAAAATCATTGGCAAAATCCACTACGTCCCCCGCTTTTAAACGCTTGCCTGGCTTCACCATGGTTTCCCATCTGTCCCCTTCAATTCGCTTAATCAGTAAAAATTCCACCTTAGCCCCTGTTTCTTGTTTAACGCCAAAAAGTCTGGCAGGAAGAACTTTTGAATTATTTAAAACAAGGCAGTCGCCCTTATTGATATAGTCCAGTATATTGTAAAAATGCTTATGTTCAACCTTCCCCGTATCCCTATGGACAACAAGAAGCCTTGAATTTTCTCTCTTATCTGCTGGTTTTTGAGCAATTAATTCCACTGGTAAATCATAATCAAAATCTTTAATGTGCATGCTATCTCCTATTTTATTTCTATGTTTGTATAGAAATAATTTAAAATATCTCGAAAATTAAATCCTTGTTTTGCCATTTCTATAGCACTATCCTGAGGCAAGCCTACCCCGTGTCCCCATCCCAAGCCATTAAACACAACAACGCCATTTGTCACTTCAGAAGTTTTTGGTTCCATTTCAAACAATTTGCTGGACAAATTTCCGTCTATTACAAATGCTGTCTCCTTATTTAGTTCAACAGTTTTTCCTGAAGCATCTAAAACATAAATTTTTTCTTCCGTTAAATTGCTTAAATTATACCCTCTGAGAAAAATGCCTCTGCTGGCAATGATTGGCTTCGTTTCTTCATTTATATTAAACATGGTAGATTTGATGGCTGCCATCCCAAGAATGGATCGTATTTTTTCTTTTAATAAGGTGGCTTTTCCCTGATCCCCGATGAATTCCATCGCTGCAACAGCACCAGCTGAATTTTTATCCGTAATTGCAACAGACTTTAAATTACCAATATTATATCCAGCAACTCTAAGTTTACTTTCAAGTTCGGAAAAAGTGAATTGAGCATTCCATTTGTATACAGGAGAATAATCATCTTTTACGCCTCTTAAATAACCCAGTTCGGCATTCCATACATCTTCAACATTCTGCGTATGCCCCCCACTATTTTTAGAGAAGAAAGCTGCTACAGGCTTATTTTCATAATAAATATTCAAATCTTTCGTTTCATTCACTGCCAAATTCGTTTTTACATTTTCATCTGAATATCCCTTATACACCTGGCAATGTGTTGAATCACAAAGGTCATATCCACTGGTTTCATGTCTCCCCAGATTTGTTAGTGCGTAACTTCTCACGACGACAGCCTGAGCTTTTAAGGCTTCAATAGGATTAGAGTACCCCATTTCTCCATTGATTACACCATAAGCATATTCATCTATAGACAATATGTTGATTACCTTAAAAGTATTGTTCGCATTCATAAAAAAGGATATCCCGCCCCGATAGGCTTTGCCATCATATTTAACAACTGAATCAAAGGTTGACCCATCGGAATTTAAATATTCCAAGTAATTTCCAGATACTAAAGAAAATCCTTCTAACAGCATTTCAGAAACTTTTTTCTGTGTTCCGCCAACTTCGCAGATTAATTCCTCATTATCCGCTCCCGTTACTGAAAATACCCCATTTGTCACTGAAACGGATACAGCCTTTATACCCTGCAGCGTATAGAAGTTTTCAGCTCCCTTAAAATCCCAGACTGCAAGGTCTTCATCCCCTGAAATCTTACTGTTTGAAGGAGAAGCTGAAATATATTTTAATCCGATTTTTACAAATTCAGGGTTTTCATCTGCAAAAGAAATTGCATAATAAGGCAAAACCATAACCGCAACAAGTATTATTGACAGTAGTAATTTTAAATATTTTTTTGGCGTTTGCATTGTAGCCTCTCCTACTCTATAGACAATTGTGCCTCAATGGGATTTATAATCCCTAGATGCAAGTATGCCTCATCTGAAACCATTCTTCCCTTTTGCGTTCGATGAAGAAAACCTTGCTGAATTAAATAGGGTTCATAAAGATCTTCAATGGTAACTCTTTCTTCCCCAATTGCTGCTGCGATGGTATCAATTCCTACAGGTCCACCTTTAAATCTTTCTATGATGATTCTTAATATCTCTCGATCAAGGGATTCAAGTCCCATTTCATCAATTCCTAAAGATTTCAATGTGCTGTCAGTAATCTCTATGTCTATTTCACCATTCCCTTTGACTTGAGAAAAATCCCGAACTCGTTTTAGCAGTCTGTTTGCTACTCTCGGAGTTCCTCTTGAACGTTTGGCCAATTCTTCTAATGATTCTTCATCTATTGGAATGTTTAAAATACTAGCAGAACGTTTAATAATTGTTTTCAGTTCTTCAACAGTATACAATTCAAACTTACTGACTACACCAAATCTATCTCTCAGCGGCGCAGAAAGACTTCCGGCTCTTGTTGTTGCACCGATCAGGGTGAACTTCGCCAAATCAAGTCTGATGGACCGGGCAGACGGGCCTTTCCCTATGATGATGTCTAAAGCAAAATCTTCCATTGCTGAGTATAGAATCTCTTCAACCGATCTGTTTAATCGATGTATTTCATCAATAAAAAGCACGTCATTCTCATTTAAATTGGTGATAATTGCCGCCAGATCACCAGCCCGTTCAATGGCAGGGCCAGAGGTAATTCTAATATCTACGCCCAATTCATTGGCAATGATTCCGGCTAAAGTAGTTTTACCAAGCCCTGGCGGTCCATAAAAAAGGACATGATCCAATGGCTCACCTCTCATTTGTGCTGCCTCTATAAAAACTTTTAAATTATCAGTCGCCTTTTTTTGTCCAATATACTCTTCCAGTTTTTTGGGCCGAAGGGTAAGCTCAACTGTTTTTTCTTCGTCATTTAATTTTGTAGCTGTAATTCTATCTTCGTATTCCATATGTTCTCCCTTTAGAATAATCTTTTTAATGCCTTCTTAATATATTCTTCTGCTGTCAAATCATTTTCTTCAATATTCGCAAGAGAACAAACAGCTTCTCCCTTTGTGTACCCAAGAGAAATCAAGGCATTGACAGCTTCTGATTTTCCATCTGTTGCAAAAACAGATTCTACTGCGCCTGAAGATTGTTCTAGCCCGGAAACATTTCCTATTTTATCCTTTAATTCTAATACAATTCTTTGTGCTGTCTTTTTCCCAATGCCATTTGCCTTTGTTAAGGTTATGGGATCATCAAATATAATGGCTTTTTTGATTTCATCCAGTGGCATTGATGAAAGTACTGCAAGAGCTGCTTTCGCGCCTACTCCGCTAATGGTCATTAATTTATTGAACATTGAAAGAGCTTCTTTATCTCCAAACCCATACAGGCTGATATCATCTTCTCGAACAATCATTGCCGTATAGGCTAAAACCGTTTCTCCTTCTTTTGATAAATAAATACTTGAATTTTCCGGTACGAACAATTGGTAACCCAAGCCATTATTTTCTATCACCACTCCACCAGGAATATGCATGGTGATTTGTCCCTTTATGTAATGTAGCATGCTTTTCTCCTATTTCCCGATTCTTTTATTATAATTCGCACAATTACCATGACAAATAGCCGCCGCCAGTGCATCTGCAGTATCATCAGGTTTTGGGACTTCTTCAAGATTCAAAATTGTTTTCACCATGATTTGAATCTGTCTTTTTTCTGCTCTCCCATATCCAACAAGCGCCTGTTTTATTTGAAGTGGTGTATATTCGCCGATCTCAAGTCCTGAATTTACACAGGCTAAAATTGCAACCCCTCGTGCTTGGCCAACCATCAATGCCGTTTTGGCGTTGTTATTAAAAAACAGTTCTTCTATGGAGGCGGTATCAGGTTTGTGTTCCGCAATAATTTCCATCAATGAAGAATAAATGCATTTTAGTCGGTCAGGCATATTCATCTTTGAATCTGTTGTGATTGCACCATAGTCAATCACAGAAAATTTGCTTCCATTCATATCGATGATACCATATCCTAAAATTGCATAACCGGGGTCAATGCCAAGTATTTTCATCATTTCTCCTATTTCCTGCTTGAAATATTATATCATGTTATCAGAAAAATTGTAACATACAAACATATGTTTGTCCACAATACTTGTTGATATTTTTATACATGACATGGTATAATTATGAATATATCCCCCATTATGAAAGGAGTCTACTGATGCGATATTCAAGACAAAATAGAATTCTTGGTTTAATAAAAGAGCACGAAATAGAAACACAAGAAAAATTAGCATATTTACTTAAAGAAGATGGCTTTGATGTTACACAAGCAACAGTTTCAAGAGATATAAAAGAACTTCAGCTTATAAAAACACTTTCTTCTTCTGGAAAATATAAATATGCACTTGGTACGATTGCAGATGCTCCTATAACAGATAGATTCGTTAAAATTTTCAAGGATACAATTTTAAGCGTTGCTTCATCTAAAAATCTCATTGTCATCAAAACACTCACCGGTTGTGCAAATGCAGCCGCTGAAGCCATAGATTCCTTAAGTTTACCTTTTATGTTGGGCACAATAGCAGGAGATAATACCATTTTAATTATTGTTGATGATGAAAAAAACGTACTTTTCCTTGAAGGAAAATTTAATGAGTTATTAAGATAAGAGGTATATAATGATTTCTCATATTAGCATTACGGATTTTGCCATCATAAATCAGCTTTCTGTTGATTTTCATCCTGGTCTGAATATTATTACAGGTGAAACAGGTGCCGGCAAATCTATTATTATTGAAGCAATCAGTCTTGTTCTTGGTAGCCGGGCTGATACAACCTATATTAGAACGGGTAAAGACAAGTCTTTTGTTCAAATAGTTTTTGAAGACGTCAGTAAAGAAGTTTATTCCTATTTAGTTGAAAACGGTATAGATATTCCAATCAATACTCAGATCATTATTACCCGCGAGATTACAACCGGTGGTAAAAGTATCTGTAAAATTAATGGTCAAATCATTTCAGTTTCAGCTTTAAACAAAATATGCAAACGATTAGCTGATATTCATGGTCAATATGACCATCAATCTCTTTTAATTCCAGAAAACCATATAAATTTTATTGATCTTTACGGTTCTGAAAACATTGGAACTCTGAAAGAAAAGGTTTTTTCAAGTTATAAAAATTACCTGTCTCTAAAGCAAAAGCTTTCGTCTATTCTGAAAAATGAGAGTGACTCCCTCCGTCACAGAGACTTTATGGAATTCGAACGGAATGAAATATCTGTTGCGAAGCTACAAATTGGAGAAGATGAGGAGTTATCAAAAGAAATATCCATACTTCAAAATGGAGAAAAGATCTTTGAAAACCTTCAAACGTCTTATGATTTACTTTATGAAGCAACGCCTTCAAGTCTTTCTGAAATCAAAAAAGTAATTGATTTGCTTTCAAATGTGGAAGAATTTTCTCCTGAAATCAAACAAAATAAAGATATTCTTTCAGATTCTTATTATCGAATACAAGAAGTATCCTCAGAAATAAGGAAACTTAAAGAAGGGATTTCTTTTAACCAAGAAGACTTAAACGATTCCATTTCACGACTTGATTTTATCGATATTTTGAAGAGAAAATATGGCGGCACAATCGAAAAAGTTCTTGAATACAAGGAATCGCTTGAAAATAAGTTGGAAATAATCAATAATTTTGATACACTTAAATTGTCATTAGAAAAAGAATTGAAGCTTTCAGAAGAAGAATTGATTTCCTTATGTTCCCTGCTTTCTGATTCAAGAAAAAAAGTTTCAAAAACGCTTGAACAGGAAATTAACAATCAGTTGTTGGAATTAAATTTTAATGATGCTAAAATATTTATAGAATTTAACAAAAAAGCACCCGAAGAAAATGGAGCCGATATTGTTGAATTCATCATATCAACGAACAAGGGAGAAGCGCCAAAACCTCTAGCAAAAATAGCTTCAGGCGGAGAAATATCAAGAATCATGTTGGCTTTTAAAAATATATTAGGAGATCTTGATTCTATTCCGACAATGATATTTGATGAAATAGACAGTGGGATCAGTGGAATAACAGCAAGTATCGTCGGCAAGAAGCTACTTCAAATTTCAAGCAAGCATCAGATTATTTGTATAACCCATCTGCCACAAATAGCAGCTTATGGCGCCTATAATTACAAGATTGATAAGGTTACGGATGACAATTCAACGAATACTACTGTGATCCCCTTAGATGCTCAATCAAAAATAATGGAAATTGCAAGGCTTACTAGTGGATTAAGCATTACAGATTCAACAATAAATAATGCAAAAGAGTTAATTCAATTTAGCAAATAAATTAGAAATAACCAAAAAAATGACGGCTTCTGCCGTCATTTTCTATTTGTGCTTTATTATTCCTTAATTTCTTCTGTTGCTTCTGCTTCTACTTCTACCACAGCTTCTTCTGTCGCTTCCGCTTCTACTTCTACCACAGCTTCTTCTGCAACTTCAGCTACTGGTTCTTCTGCAACTTCTGTTTCAGTTTCTTCTACTGCTTCATAATCATCAGTAAATTCAATTTCTTCAGCTACTTCTTCTTCGTAAATTGGTGGTTCAAGAGTTTCCTTAATACTTAAACTAATTCTCTTCTTTTCCCTATCAATTTCAAGAATTTTAGCATCTACGTCCTGTCCAACTGAAATTTCATCTGCAATGTTTGTCACACGCTTATGAGCGATTTCAGAAATATGAACTAAACCGTCTAATCCAGGCTCTAACTCTACAAAAGCGCCATAATCTTTTATCTGAACTATTTTGCCACTGATTACCTGGCCAACTTGATACTTATCATCAATAATTGTCCAAGGTTCTGGCTGGTTCTGTTTAAGTCCTAATGAAATTTTTCCTTTTTCGGTGTTCATTGCTAATATTTTAACTTGAACTTTTTCCCCTATTGAAAGAACTTCTTGTGGATGCTTAAGTTTTCCCCATGAAATTTCAGAAATATGAAGTAGCCCATCAAGTCCGCCTATATCTACGAATGCGCCATAATCGGTGAATCTCATTACAGTACCTGTAACGATATCTCCAACATTTAAGCCCTCCCATATTTCAGCAACTTTTGCTTGCTTCTCTTCAACTAAGAATGCTTTGTGAGAGAATACTGCTTTGCCCTTTCTCTGGTCAACTCTTGTAACTCTTACTGGTAATACCTTACCAACAAACTCTGAAGCAGATTCTACGAATCTGTCTGATAATTGCGAAAGCGGTATAAAACCAAATACTTCTTTATAGGAAGCAATAACTCCGCCATTAACTTCTTTTACGACCTTCGCATTAACGAATGATCTGTCTTCAAGCGCTGCATTGATTTCGTCCCAATGCTCGTTAACTTCTAATTTTTTCTTTGAAAGTAAAATGTTTCCATCTCCGCTGTCAGTTTTCAAAACTTTAGCCTGGATGATATCACCCTCTTTGAATAAATCAGTAAGTTTCTGATCTCCTTCCAATGTCAATTCGTCTTTTGTAATGATTCCGTCTTTTTTACAACCTAGATTCACTACTACTTCTCTGTCGCTAACTTGGATTACCTCACCTGTTACAATTTCTCCAGTTCGAGGCAATCTTAATGACTTTTCGATTTCTTCCATCAAAGCGTGCATTAAATTGTCTTCTTGATTTTCAGTGATAAATTCACTCATACTAGCAATAACCTCCTTAATTATGCGTTCAGGCGTCGATGCACCAGCCGCTACTCCTATTTTAGTACATTTATTCCAATCTTTCAATGGTAAATCCTGAATTTTTTCAATAAAATACGTATTTTCGCAATATTTTTTTGAAATTCCAACTAATTCCCTTGTATTTGAGCTATCTTTGCAACCAACAATAATCATGGCATCGCATTCTTTTGCAATTTTCGTACAACTTTCCTGCCTATCACTGGTTGCATGACAAATTGTATTTTCTATATGGATTTTTTTCCCTGCGCTTTTAAATGTTTCAATAATGCTTTCTAAAAGTTCAACTTTTATCGTTGTCTGTGCAACAATAAATAAATTATCTTCTTTTATATTTCTGGCTTGTTCTTGTGTATTGATGATGATTGAAGAAAAATCACACCAACCATTGATCCCTTTTACTTCAGGATGCTCTTTATCTCCAACAACAACTATATTATATCCTTCTTCTTTTGCCTGTTTAACAAGCTTTTGAATTTTCATTACAAAAGGACATGTGGCATCTATTACTACCAACCCCAATTCATCAGCTCGTTTATAAAAGGCTTCTCCTTCTCCATGCGATCTTACGATAAGCAAATCCCCAGAAGCAGCCTCTTCTGGAGAAGCAATAATTTGAACACCCTTTTGAGCAAACTCATCCGTAACCGCCTTATTATGGATCAACGGGCCGCAGGTGTAAATATTTTTGGCATTGTCCGTATTATTTTTTATTGTCTCCTCAGTTTTTTCTATTGCTCTCTCAACCCCAAAGCAAAAACCGGAATATTTGGCTCTAATTATTTCACTCATTTAATTTCTTTAACCCCTCCAGGAATTTTTTAAAAGCTGCTTCACTGCCATTTTCAGTAGGTTTATAGTATTTTCTTTCCTCTTTGTAAAGATTGTCTGGCAGATATTGCTGCTTTACATAACCGCCAAAACTGTGTGGATATTTATATCCAATCCCAAGTCCTCTTTTCTTTGCGCCAACATAATGGGCGTCTTTTAAATGGTCTGGTATATCATCTATTCTATGATTGGTAAGATCATTTAATGCCTCATCAATGGCGCAGATGGTGGCATTGGATTTCGGACAGGATGCCAGCATAATGACCGCCTGCGCCAAGTTTATTCTTGCTTCCGGCAGTCCTACCATTAAGGCAGCCTGAACACAACCTGTTACAATACTTACCGCGCTTGGATAGGCCAACCCAACATCTTCACTTGCAATGACAAGAAGCCTTCTACCTATCATCTGAACATCGGCGCCACCTTCAATTAAACGTGCAAGATAATGTATTGATGCATCTGGATCGCTTCCTCTTATAGACTTTTGCAATGCAGACAGCAGATTATATTTATCTTCACTTTTATCATAGAAAGTTGTTTGCCTTTGCATCGCTTCAGCGACCACACTACTGTTCACCTGAATATCCGTTTCTATATTTTCTCCGATAAATCCAAGGGTATCTAAAGCAATTCTTGCGTCACCGTTGCACATCTGCGCAATTTTTTTTATTGCATCCTCTTCATAGGACAGTTGTAGATTTCCTAACCCTCTTATTTTGTCCTGCAATGCATTTATTAATATATGATAAATTTCATCACTTGAATGTCTTTTAAACTCATAAATATTCCCTACACGGGATATAATGGCGTTGTTAACTGAAAAATACGGGTTTTCTGTTGTACTTCCTATAAATCTAATAATACCTTCTTCCAATGCTTTTAATAAAGAATCCTGTTGTAATTTATTCCATCTATGAAACTCATCTACATAAACATAGGTTGTCTGTTTTTCAAATCCAAAAAAACGAGTTTTGGATTTTTCAATGATATCTTTCAATTCTTTGATGCCGGTTGTTGATGCATTCAGTTCATAAAAATCAGCATCCATTTCTCTGGCAATAATTCTTGCTAAAGTTGTTTTGCCTGTGCCTGAGGGGCCAAAAAAAATAGCCGATTCAAAATTTTTATTTTTTATAGAATTGTAAAACAAGGAATTTTTATACATAAAATGTTCCTGCCCAACAAAAAAATCAATATTGTCTGGGCGCATTCTTGTAGATAATGGTATCATATTTCTCTCCTCGAAGGATCAATAGGATGATTTCTTTTGTATTCAACATGATGATTCCCTTTGTATTCGATTTTAAAAATACTCATAAAAAATACGAATATTGGAACGCCAATAAGCAATCCCCAGACGCCCAAGTAATGCTCTCCCACCAGTAATATAATAAATACAAAACACACGGGCAGTCTTGTCTTTGTGGACATCAGCTTCGGATTTAAAATATAAGCCTCAAGACCATGAATAACAAGTATTAACACGACCACTTGAACAATTTTAGCGATGCCACCAACACTGAAGGCAACGACGGTGAGTGGTATCAATGAAATGGCCGCTCCGGCAACAGGGATCAGACCAAGTCCAAAAATCATGGTTCCAAGCCCCAGTATTCCTGGAAATCCAAGCACCGATAATACAATCATGGAAATCATCGAGTTAATGAAAGCAATCGTTACCTGAACCTTCATCACCTTTCCGAAAGTATGGGCAAAATTTTTACCAAAATATCTGAAATATTCATACATAAAGTGAAGCTTGCTGTTTGCCATGCTTTGACCAAATTCAGTGATTTTATTTTTTTCGAGTAAAATAATGAAACTGAGAATGATGGATATGAAAAGGGATAAACTAAAATATCCTATCTTTGTAACAATTGTGGCCGCAAGAGCACCTGCCTGTTCTAAATAGGATTTAATGTCAATTTGTGCCACAAGATTGTATAGATTTGGTCCCAATTCTTTTCGGAAGGCCTCCGTATCAATATTGAAAAACATGTTTGCCAAGTCACCAAACTGCGTCACTATTTTTGGGGCCAGCACAATGCTCCCAATCGTAAGTAATACAACGAACATCAGATACATAACTGTTAATATGAACCAGTCCGGTACGTTGATTTTCAGGTTTACCAGCCCTCTGTTTTGAATGGTTATAAGAAGATTATAAAAAATAAATGAAAGGATGAAGGTTAACAACACCAAATCCATCATCGTCCAAAATGTGATTAATATTAAGGAAAGAACAATTAACGAAATAATCCTCTCTTTATTGCCAATGTGTATTTCTTCTTCATTGCCAATGTGTATTTCTTCGTCGCCTGACCCTGTTTTCAGCCCAGATTCCTGCATAAGCATCCACCTTTACTCTTCTTTATATATAATATATTTACTTCATATATTATATACTAAAGTATCCGCCTTCGCCATAGAAAATTCGGTGGAAATAGGATTCACTATGGTGGTTTTATTAATAATATATTATTTTATGCCCGGCTTTTTCCTATCCATCCGCAAATGTATACTTCTCTTTTCATTTGACCTATAATATTAATGATTCTTGACAAACTTAGTTTGTCCTTTTCTAATCTATTCCCAAGCATTTGAAGATATTCTTTTACAAGATTTTCTTCTGACTTTAGCTCAATTTCACTTACAAGCTGGTAGAAGTTGAATTTATGATCCATTTCATCTTTTGGGATGTATTGAAGCTTAATTTCCTGATCTCCTTTTGTGGAAACATACACGCTATCAATCCCAATTTTAAGGTATTCATAATTAATTAAAACTTCTTTGCACTTATCAAGTACTAAAGCAATGTTTTCTAATGCATCTAAAACGTCAAGTAAATCTATTTGTTTTTCTTTCAGCCATTCTTCAAGACAGATGCAATCGCTGAAGTCATACTTGATGTTTGTTTCTGTTTTTCCATTGATTTCTTCATTATAGAAGAACATAGGCAAGAACATTTTACCCATATCTTGTTTTAAAATTTTTACCTGATATTCATATAATCTAGTCATTATTCACCTCCACATTTACTACAAGAATCATACCCTTGTTTGACCGCTATTTCTTTTTCAATTTCAATGACATACTTATCTACTGTTGGACATTTCCCACTATGATAAGCTTCTCCCGTTTGATGAAAATAATAAATCAAGCTGCCTATTTCTATGTTTTTTGAATTGCATACGGAACATGCACGATAGTTCCATTTTATTTCGTCTGTCAATATTGCTTCAGTTGGATAAACTGATATATAGGGGCAATCTCTTTTATGATACCTTTTACCTGCTGTCGGAAATATCCAAACTTTATTAGATGTTTTTTCTATCTCCATTTCATCAAATCCACTTGGGTTCGCTGTTTTTCTACTACCTATTAAACCTCTGAACACCACCGTTTCCTTGCCGGGAAGACCCTCATACAGTTTTATCGGGAATTTTATGTCCGTCCAATAGCTGGCTTCATATCGAATCAACCCATCTAGCCCTTCCTTGCTGTATAAGTATTTAAAATCCTCCGTTTCCACATCATCAACATTCGGATTTTCCAATTCAAGTCTTTTTTCCACTATCCGTTCA
>JBBRXC010000007.1:0-26129 GCA_038248745.1 Peptostreptococcales bacterium
CGCTCCGTCTTTGTAGTGACGGAACATTTAATATCTTACCATCGCATCCTCAAATTGTCAACATCTTTTCGGGCTTTTATTAAATCTTTTTTCACCCTTTTCCTTCGGAATCTGCACTCCTCAGGCTTTTTAATTTGTCTTTACTGTTTTGCGACAGCTTTATTATAATACCAAATTTTATATGCTTGTGTCAACTGTTTTTTCAAACTTTCTCCAGTTTTTTTAAGGGTTTGTGTAAACCCCAAAGTAAATAAAGAATTACCCCCGTTAAATTGTATAAAGCAAAGAACAGGTAAACAGCCCCCACATCATATTGATCCAATATAATTCCTCCGAAAAGCTGACAAATGATTGTGCTAACATTACAACTGATACAGTAATATACAGATACTGCCATACCAAGTAATCTTGTTTCTACAAGTTTGGATATATATCTGACGAATTCAACCAATACTATTCCATTCACCATACCTTGGAGAAAAAAAGTGAATAGTAACACGTCGTTTGAAGGAATTGTGCTGTATAGTAAATATCTCAATACCGAAATGATCATGGAAGCCAATATGGTTCTTTCCAGGGTAAATTTATCGGCAAGCTTTTCAGACCATGCCATGAAAACAGCCTCACTACCAACCATTAAAAGAAATGCAATACCAATCCCAGCTAGTAGACCCCCGCCAGCAACATATAAAAATCCAAAATATGTATTATTGGCAACATTTGTTCCGCTGACAAAAAATGCGCTTATAATAAGAAGTGTAAACTTTTTATTAACCAGCAGTTCTCTGTACTTGCCTTTATCTGTAATACTTGCAACATTAGAGGAATCCAACTTATTGATGATATGTTTCTGTTTATTAACAAGTAGGATTGAAACTACCATCATGGCTGCGACCACATATCCTATTGAATATAAATAAAAAATGGATTCGAGTCCCATAAGAGAAACAACCATGCTGGCTATTAAATTCCCTCCTGCAAAACCTATTGCTCCCCATTTTCTAATGGCACCAAATAGTTGGTCATCTTCAAGCGTCATTGCATCCTGCAATGCCAAAACCGGTGACTGGAAAAAATACAATACCCCGAAAGTTATTAAAAACAGCAAATATATGTTTATAAATGCTAAAGAAACTGAAATAATGGCCGTTACCAGACATAGGAAGAGTATTACCCTTTTCTTATTTTTGCTGTTATTATAGATATCCCCCCAAAAGATGGAGGCAAAAATAGCCACACCGGTACCTGTGGCCATTATAAATCCGATTTCTGCACCGGAAAAGCCTATTTTATCCAAGTACTGGCCTAGCAAGGGGAGCATCATACCCATAGCGCCGTAGGTGAATACATACACGCCTACATAATTATAATATTGCTTATTCATTGCAACTCCTTTGATTGTGCTAGCAAATATTATAGCACATCATATTTACTTATACAATATTTTAGTCTTTTCTATTGTATTTTTTAAAATTTATGTTATTCTAAATTTTAGACATTAATTTATGAGGGAGGAAAAGAATTGAATAATAAATTAAAATTACATGGATTTAATAATTTGACCAAGACTTTAAGTTTTAATCTGTATGATATTTGTTATACAAAAACTGTTGAAGACAGAAAGGCTTACATTGAATATATCGATGAAGAGTATAATGCTCCTAAGCTGACGGAAATACTTCAAAAGGTCACAAATATCATAGGGGCTAAAGTTTTAAATATAGCCGTTCAGGATTATGATCCTCAAGGGGCAAGCGTAACAATTCTGATTTGCGAAGAAAGTAATCCGCCAAAATCCGGTGTTTATGAATACGATGTAAATAATCCTTGCATCGTAGGGCACTTAGATAAGAGCCATATTACGGTTCATACATATCCTGAATATCATCCAGATAACGGGGTTTGTACTTTTAGGGCCGATATAGATGTTTCAACCTGTGGAGAAATTTCCCCGTTGATGGCATTAAACTACTTGATAGGAAGTTTTGATGCAGATATCCTAACAATGGATTATAAGGTTCGTGGTTTTGCAAGAGATTATACAGGCAAAAAACTTTTCATCGATCATGATATTTCTTCTATACAGAATTATATCAATAAAGAATTTATCGACATATATCAGATGATTGATGTGAGTGTTTACCAGGAAAATATATTCCATACCAAATGTAAAGTAAAAGAATTTAATTTAGATACTTACTTATTTAATTTAAATTCAGAAGAATTAAGCAAGCCTGAAATCGTTCAAATTTCCGGAAGGCTTAGGAAAGAAATTGATGAAATATTCTATGGTACAAATTTACCAGAGATATTCTAATAATGAAAGGAGATTAAAATGCTTACTAAAGTAAATGACATGTGGTACTCAGAATACCACGATTACGACGTTAAATTTTCCACAGAAATTACTGAGGTATTGGTTCAGCAACAAACGCCTTTTCAATACCTTCAAATGCTTAAAAGTGATACCTTTGGTACTTTTATGACTTTGGACGGCTATATTCAGCTAACTGAAATGGACGAGTTTGTATATCATGATATGATTTGCCATCCGGCTATGGCAGTAAACCCTTCAATAAAGCGGGTTCTTATCATTGGCGGCGGAGATGGTGGCACTGCAAGAGAAGTTGCCCGATACAAACATATTGAGAAGCTTGACATGGTAGAAATAGATGGCGCCGTTGTGGATGCCTGTATAAAATATATGCCTTCAACATCCTCCGTACTGACAAATGAACCTCGATTAAATCTTATTATTGGAGATGGTCTGGCTTTTGTAAGGGATGCTCCTGACAATTCATATGATTTGATTCTTGTTGACTCAACTGATCCATTTGGTCCTGGTGAAGATTTATTTACCATAGAATTCTATAAAAATTGTAGCCGTGTCTTAAGCGAAGATGGCATCCTAATAAATCAGCATGAAGGCGCTTTTTATGAAGGTGACGTTCTTCAAATGAAAAAGGCACACAGCAAAATCAAAGAAGTTTTCCCGATCGCTAGAGTATATGGATTTAATGTTCCTACCTACGCTTCAGGTTACTGGTATTTTGGCTTTGCTTCAAAAAAATATGACCCAATTGAAGACTTAAAAGCTGACAAGTGGTCAGAATTTAATTTGGATACCAAGTACTATAATCGCGAATTACACAAGGGAGCCTTTGCTCTTCCAAATTATGTGAAGAAAATTTTAGAATCCGTATAAATCCCTTAAAAATTGAATATATTATTAATAAGTAGAGTAAGTATTATGCGTTAAGTGTCATTGGATGGGATGTTGCCTTTGAACGAAAAACTAGGTTTGCGTTATAATACTGCGTCCACTACTACATTAAAGACAAGAACTCTTTTCTCTAGTGTAGTACTATTGAAAGGAGTTTTTCTATGAAAAACAATTCTAATGTCACAAGGCTGATTACTATTGGCTTATTCATCGCGCTGGAAATCATTTTAACCAGATTCTTATCCATTAATACACCTTTTATTAGAATCGGTTTTGGATTCCTTCCTGTGGCTATGCTAGGCATAATGTATGGCCCTATATGGGCTGGCGTCGCCTATGCACTTGGGGATGTTTTGGGAATGCTTATCTTCCCGAGTGGTGCTTTTTTCCCAGGGTTCACCTTATCTGCCGCACTAACAGGTGTTGTATATGGGATACTACTATATGGTAAACCTGTCACCTGGAAAAGGGTGTTGATCGCATCCTCCATTGTTTGTCTTGGCATAAACCTGTTCCTTGATACTTACTGGCTTTATATCTTAATGGACCGGGCAGTAATCGCCATGATACCGGCAAGAATAATAAAAAGTGTGGTCATGCTTTGTATCCAAACAGCAATCATTCCAATTGTATGGAATAAGTACTTGAAAAATATAATAAAAAACTAAATAAAGTGGTGCGGCTATTCAATGATTTCATACATGTTAGCCGCATCTTCTTTTTTGCTGGATTCCAACAAACTAACAACTCGCGCATTTATCACACTATTACCAAATTTTATTTGAATAATATCATCGATTTTCACCTCTGTGCCAGGTTTCGCTAGTTTTTCATTAACAGTAATTCGATCCTGTTCACAAGCTTCTTTAGCGATCGTCCTTCGTTTAATCAGTCTTGAATTCTTTAGGAACTTATCAATTCTCATTTGATCCTCTTTCCAGTAAAAAAAATAGGGCAACAGAAGTTGCCCTTTTATTTACTCATCTTATTTGTTCACAGCATCCTTAAGCGCTTTGCCTGCTTTAAAAACAGGAGCCTTAGCAGCAGCAATCTTAATAACTTCATCTGGCTTTCTTGGATTTCTACCCTGTCTAGCTTTTCTCTGACGAGTTTCAAAAGTACCAAATCCAATAAGTTGAACTTTGTCGCCATTCACTAGCGCACCTTCAATACTAGCAACGAATGCATTAACAGCAACTTCAGCGTCTTTTTTTGTGAAGCCAGTTTTTTCTGCTACACTTGTGATTAGTTCTGCTTTATTCATGAATAAAACCTCCTCAAAATAATTTGAATAATAACTTATTATTTAACTATACTTTATCTTTTCTATAGTCATTCTCGCATTTTTCAATACCTTTGTCAACAACTTTTCGAAGAAAAATGGCAACAAAACCCTTATTTTTCAATTATTTTTACCTTTTTTGAATTTTCTAACCACCTTCATTATTTTTTCCCCTTTTGGCAAACTTAACACTTCTTCACTAGTGATTGCTTTTGTGGCAAACAACATGATGAAGTAGACAACACCCGCAGTTATAACTGTAATTAAAGTGGCAAAATTATTGCCCAAGAACGGAACCAATAGTTTAAACAATAAAAATGTGGTGGCTGCCATAACCAGTCCGGCGTATACAGGTTTTAAAAAAGTAATTTTAAAATCAAATTTAATGCCCACATATTTTCTGATGGATAAGTAGTTCAAACCAGTGGCAATAAGATATGCTGCAACGGTACCTACCGCGGCACCCATCACATTTATTGCAGGGATACCGATTAATACATAGCTAATCGCTACTTTGGCCACTGCTCCGATAAACAAGTTCCTTACAGGCAAAGTTTGCTTTCCTATACCTTGTAAAACCCCCGTCATCGTCTGAAATGTTGAAAGAAAGATAACGCCTATTGCCATAATAAAAAGGCTTGGCGCGGCTGCTATAGCGCTTGCCTTTTGCATTGGGTAAAGAAGAATCATGATGGGTTCAGCTAATATCATAAATCCAAAGGTGCATGGCAACCCAATGATAATGGAGGTGCGCATGCCAAGTTGTGCATTGTAACTTAAGAATTCCATATCATTTTTCTTAAATGCAGAAGAAATAGCCGGAACCAGACTCATAGCCACTGCCATTGTAAGAACCTGTGGCAAGTTAATCAGCGGTGCTGCCATCCCTGTCAGCTGACCATACATGGCGTTCGCCTGTTCAAGGGACCATCCGGTGCTTTGCAGCCTTCGCATGACTATGGTGACATCTATTGTATTCATAATCGGCATGATTGCTGCACCGATTGTAACCGGTACTGCTATGGAAAGCAGTTTGCTCAGGATAGCCTTTGTGCTTTCAGTTACCCTGTCTTTTGTATTTTCAATATTTGAAAGATAATGCTTCTTTTTTCCTTTATAAATGATGGCGATTGTGATAATACAGGCTACCGCTCCGGCAGTTGCGCCAAAAGAAGCGCCTGCAGCTGCATATTCTCTTCCATATTTGACAAGTATATACGCTAAGCTTAATCCCATCACAACTCTAAAGAATTGTTCAACAATTTGAGATTTAGCTGTAGGTTTCATATCCTGCATCCCCTGGAAGTACCCTCTATACGCCGCTGCCATAGGAAGAAATAAAAGCGCAGGTGCAATTGCCATCATTGCATATTTTGCTCCTGCATTGCCCATCCCCGTTACTAGAATTTCTGCGCCAAAAAAACATATGGCTGAAGAAATAAGGCCTATGCCGAAGAGCAATATAAATGAAACCCTAAAAACCTTGTGTGCCTCATAGTAATTACCCACTGCCATACTTTCAGATACCATTTTTGATATGGCAATAGGCGTGCCAGAAACTGCAAGGGTAAGGAATAAAACGTAAATCGGGTATGCTGTCTGATAATAACCCATCCCTTCAGCACCTATTAGATTTCCTAAAGGGATTCTGAAAAATGCGCCCATTATTTTAATGATGATCCCTGCAGCACCTAATATGACGGCTCCCTGCATAAATGATTTTTTTTCCATTGTGCCTCCAACTGACTATAGCTGTTTTAAAATGTCCTCTGCCGCTTTTTCTGCTTCAACAATTGTTTTTTCAATATCTATTGTCATGTATTCCCCATTTTGATAAAGGATTTTACCATCTGCCATTGTCAATACAACATCGCTTCCTGATGCTGAATAGACCAAATTATTTATTAAACTATGAGCAGGTTTCATTTGTGGCTGATGAATATCCAAAACAATTAAATCCGCCTTATTTCCAACCTTTAATTTGCCACAGTCTTTTCTGCCTTGGCCAATTGCTCCACCAAACGTGGCTGCTCTGATGGTCTCCACAGGAGTTACCGCCGTTGGATCGCCATATTTTTCTTTAGAAGAAATTGCAAAAACTTTCATCTCTTCTATGAAATTCAAGCTGTTATTGCTGGCAACACTATCCGTTCCAATGGCAACATTTATATTTTCTTTTAATAATTTTGGCACATTGCAGACACCACTGGCCAGTTTAAGATTACTGATTGGATTGCTGGCTACTGTAACGCCTTTTTCTTTGAGTATTTGAAAATCTTCCCCTTCAATCCAGACGCAATGCGCTGCAGTTGTATTCGTTTCAAATAAACCCAGACTATTCATGTATGCCACCGGCGTAAGTCCATTGTTCCTTTGTTTACAAGCTTCATGCTCAAATTTTGTTTCAGATACATGAACATGCATATTGGCTCCAATTTCTTTCGTATATTCTGCCAACTGCCTGACAGTTTTTGGGTTTGATGTGTATTCTGCATGAAGACTCATGTCCACTTTTATTCTACCCGAACCTGCCCCATTGAAATTGGCATACGTATCTTTCATTTCTTTAAAACTATCCAAATCGTATAAATCCGCATCAGAAAAATTCGTAATACCTCTTCCCATGTTGTTTTTACAGCCTGTTTCCAGTACTGCTCGAATCATATCGTCACAAAAGTAGTACATGTCCGTTGATGACACTATACCAAACCGGATTGACTCAGCCATCGCAAGCATCGTCCCCCAGTAAACAGCATTCTTATTTAATTTTGTCTCAAATGGAAATATCTTTTTTTCAAGCCATTCTTGTAGCATTAAATTTTCTGCATAGCCCCTCATTAAAGTCATGGCTGAATGTGCATGGGCGTTATAAAACCCACTCATTAATAATTTGCCTTTTCCTTCATAAGTAACGCCAAAGTCTTTTTGGGGCATTTTATCATCTATATAGGTGATAAAATCCCCTTCAATCCCTACATACATGTTGTTCTTCTGTGCGATATTTTCATCGATAATTGTGATATTTTTAAATAGCATATTATTCTCCCCCCAATTTCTTAAACTTATTTGGTATTTCATGAATGGACCATGTCTCTTCATGGCTTGTTTCCTCACCTGGCCCTAAAATTTCAAGGCATCCCAAGGACTCCATCTCCAAAATCTTATCATCCGTATACGTTTCATAAGATACTCCGTAATCAGGATATACACCCTCCCGGTCATAAGCAAATTCTTTTTTAAACATTTGCCCTTGAACAATGTAAGCCGCCCAGCCTTCTTCATTACTGATGCCAATTTTAAGTTTGCTTTTTTTCTGAAAGGAATTTGGTTCAAATTCCTTTTGTTTTAAAGCGATATAATCTTTGCCAAAAGAGATCCTGTCATCCTGCAAGTCTGTATATGGCCATATTGCCAGGCACATATTCGGCAGGAATTCTTCCCGCCTTGAAGTTCTAGGAATAATTTCCACTCCGCCTCCCACCATAACGGTGATAGCCCAAGGTGCAATCTCCATAGGACTGGAAGAAACATTTTTCACAATATGATTTATCCTCATTTTCGCTTCTTTTTCTTCCAGTATCAATTCTACCGTTAATTGAATCCCATTTTCAACCTGAGGTTCCTGAAAAAGTCTTATCAGCTTTTCTTCTATTTCATATTTGACAAGCGAATCATCCGGATAATAAGTAAAAGGCATAATTTCTGGTGCGATCCAAAACCGATGGCCACCTTTTCCTTGCCAGACCTTCCCCAACCCATAGATGTTTTCTATTTCTGGACTGTTGTTTTGAATGGATCCATCGATATCTTCATACAACAGGTTTTCATCATTGATTTTTTTAAAACTAACAATTCTTGGCCCATAATCTATTGCAACTAAAACTTCGACCTGACCGTTAGCGAGTTTCAGGCAATTCCCAAATTTATTCTTTTCACCAGAAATTTCAATTGTCATATTTATCTCTTTTCTATGATTTCACTTAATGTATTATATCATATTTACCAGCAATTGAATAACTTCATCAAGTTTATCTTTCCCTTTCAGGGAATATCTTATAAATGGTTTTACTCCCCCATGAATAAATATTCTTTGTCCATATTCTCCAACTAGTCTACCCAGCATTTCAGCTTTTAAAGGGTTGGCAGCAGCAAATTCAAAAATGACTTTTGATATTTCTTCGTGTACCCTGGTAATGCAAAGCTTTTCAGATAAAGATCTGATTCTGGATATTTTGATTAAATTCAATGTTTCTGAAGGGACATCTCCAAATCTATCCATCAGTTCATCTATTATATCATCTTCATCCTCTTCTGAAACAATGGCTGCAATCTTCTTATACATTTGGAGTTTAAGGATTTCATCAGAAATATACCGATCAGGAATAAACGCGGTTGATCTTAATTCAACAGTGGTTTCCTCCTTATCGGGATTTACAATTTCTCCTCCGAGGGCTCTTATTGCATCATCTATTAGTTTACAATACAATTCATACCCGATCATGACCATATGACCATGCTGTTCTGTCCCAAGGAGATTGCCTGCTCCCCTGATTTCTAAATCTTTCATGGCTATTTTAAATCCAGCGCCGAATTCGGTGAATTCTTTTATCGCTCTTAATCTTTTTTCAGCCACTTCAGATAATATCTTATCTTTCTGGTGCATCAGATAGGCATAAGCCATTCTATTAGATCTACCCACTCTTCCCCTAAGCTGATATAGCTGAGACAATCCCATTTTATCGGCATCCAAGATGATAATAGTGTTTGCATTAGGGATATCTATTCCTGATTCAATAATTGTCGTGGCAATTAGAACGTTTGTTTCATTGTTTATAAATGAAATCATGACATCTTCTAGCTCCCCTTCATTCATTTGACCATGTCCAATACCCACTCGTGCTTCAGGCACTAATTTAGCAATCATTGTTGCAATTTTATGAATCCCTCTTACTCTATTGAAAACAACAAAAACCTGGCCCCCTCGATCAAGTTCTCTTTCAACTGCTTCTCTGATTAATTCTTCTTCCTGTTCCAGCACATATGTCTGAACTGGATATCTTTCCTCAGGTGGCTCTTCAATCAGGCTCATATCTCTAATCCCAACCAGAGACATATGCAGTGTTCTGGGTATAGGTGTTGCTGACATGGATAAAACATCCACATTCTTACGGAGTTCCTTTATTTTTTCTTTGTGTTGAACGCCAAAACGCTGTTCCTCATCAATCACCAGCAACCCCAAATCCTTGAATTTTATATCTTTTGAAAGAAGTCTATGGGTGCCAATAATTAAATCAACGCTTCCTTTTTCAATTTTATTAACAATTTCCTTCTGCTGCGCCTCACTTCTGAATCTGCTTAACATTTCAACGGTAAAGGGAAATCTTTCAAACCGTTCTTTTAATGTATAATAATGCTGATTTGCAAGTATGGTGGTTGGAACAAGAATGGCTGCTTGTTTCCCGTCAGCAACACACTTGAAAAGAGCTCTTGCCGCTACTTCTGTTTTCCCGTAGCCCACATCACCACAAAGCAATCTTTCCATTGCAATGTCGTTTTCCATGTCACTTTTGATTTCTTCTATGCTGCGTAATTGGTCACTTGTTTCTTCATAAGGAAAGCTATCTTCGAATTCTCTTTGCCATATTGTATCTTCAGAAAAAGCATGTCCTTTTTCCAGTTTTCTCGCAGCTGATAATTCTAAAAGTTCTTTTGCCATATTTGCAATGGCTGCTTTTGCTTTTGATTTTGTTACTTTCCAGTCACCGCCAGAAAGCTTATATATTTTAGGGGGTACACCATCTGCGCCCATATACTTTTGTATCAGATCCATTTGCTCAACAGGTACATACAAAGAATCTTCTCCAGCGTATTTTATTTTCAGATAGTCTTTTTTAACGCCTTGCACGGTCAACTGACTTATTCCAGTGAATTTCCCGATGCCATGATTTTCGTGTACCACAAAATCACCACTTCTAAGATCAGAAAAACTTTGAATTGTTTTACTCTTAGAATCGGTTTTTTTATTTTTCTTTTTTGTGTACTTTTGCGTGATAAATATATCTCCATCAGAAATATAACATACTTTTTCCGTTGGAAATTCCATTCCCGTCGTCAAACTGCCTTTGCATAACCTGACAACCTGATCCAGTGCTGCTCTGTTTAAAAATTCCTTTAAATTTGTTATTCGCTCTTCCGTAGAACATGCGATAACCACCTGATAGCCATTTTTAACATATGTTTTAAGTTCTGTCTCTAAAAAATCCATCCTTCCGTTAAAAACTGGCCCTTGCTTGCTTTGAATATTCTTTAAAAAGTCTACTCGTTCAATTCCCTTTACTGCTTTTTGAAATGGTGTAAATAAATATATAACAGGCATATTAAGTGCTTTTAAAAAATCACTGTGGCCAGAAAAAATTTCCGCATCCTTAGGCACGGCATTTCCTCTCTCTAACAGCAGTTTAAAATCATCGTGTATTTCTTTGGTTCTATTTTCAATCGTTTCATATATTCTATCCGGATCATCAATAAGAAGTATGCCATCTTTATCCATATAATCCCATAGGTATTCCAATTCATCATAAAAATAATGAAGGTAATTTTCAAGCAACTGTAGATTTGTCGTGTTTTCTGCAAATTCAACCAACTGGTCTCTTCTTTTTATTAATTGAAGTTGTCTTTGTTCTTCTCCTTTAGTTTCAGCTTTCTTTATTTCTTTTCCATACACTTCTTTTATATTTTCAATGGCGTTTTGGAATAAATCATCTTCATTTAACAGATTTTCTGATGGAAATATTTCAATATATTTTAAATTTTCAATGGATCTTTGCGTATCAATATCAAAGCTTCTGATGGAATCTATGTCTGAATCAAAAAACTCAATTCTAAAAGGATTATCCGCATCTGGCGTGAAAATATCAACAATTCCGCCTCTAATACTGAATTCTCCTTTTGCTTCAACCAATCCTACCCTTTCATAACCCATTCTAGATAGTTTGGTCTTTATTTCGTCGATCTCAATCTGATTGCCCATGGTTATTTTCAGGGAGTTTTTTTCAAAACTGATATGCGGGGGCATTTTTTTTATGGCAGCAGAAACAGGGGCTACAACAATGCAGTCCTTTCCTGTCCGGAGCTCTTTTAGAATCTTGAGTCTTTCCAATAATTCATGATGGCTTTTTGCCTCATATTTTACAAATATTTCTTCTTCAGCGGGAAGGACAAATATGGGTTTATCAACAAAAAAAGACAAGTCGCTGGCAAGTCTTTTCGCTTTTAAATAAGATGCCGTGATAATAATACTCTGGCCCCTGTTTTCTTTAATAAGCTCTCCTGCTACCTTTGCAACTCGACCCTCTGACACACCTGATATATTAGTAATGCCCTTATTTAGCATTGTATTCGCCCATCGCTATTTCTATTCCCCTATCAAGTATACATGCTGCTGCTTTTGCCGCATTTTTCACAACATCCTCTATAAGTTTCTTTTCTTCTTTTTCAAAACCACCTAAAACAAAATCTTTTAAATCCATTCTTGTTTCCTTGCCAATGCCTATTCTAATTCTAGGGAATTGGTCTGATTGTATATCATACAGGATAGATTTCATGCCATTATGAGTCCCCCCGCTTCCTTTTTTTCGAATTCTAAGGCTTCCAAAAGGAATATCAATGTCATCATAAATCACAATTAGATTTTCTGGCTCAACTTTGTAATATTCCAGCAACTCTCTAACTGAATTTCCACTTAAATTCATAAAGGTTTGAGGTTTAACTAATAAAACCTTTTGGCCGGAGATGAACCCTTCTCCGACCAAAGCTTTGTGTTTTATTTTATTAACTTTAATAGCATATTCTGCGGCAATCGTATCGAGAACAACAAAACCTATATTATGTCTTGTTTTTTCATAACTTCTACCTGGGTTGCCAAGCCCTACAATTATATACATTTATTTTACCTTCGAATTAATCAAAAAGTTTACTGATGGAATCATTTGTAAAAATTCTCATCATCGCCTCCGCAAACAGTGGGGCTACTGATAACAATTTCATTTTGTCTAACATTTTTTCATCTGGAATTGGGGCAGTATTCAGTAATACTAGTTCTTTGATTGCTGAAGACTGAATTCTTTCAATGGCTGGCCCAGATAAAATCGGATGTGTTGCACAAGCGTACACTTCTGTTGCCCCCATCTCTTTCAATGCATTTGCAGCATTGGTTATCGTTCCTGCCGTGTCAATCATATCATCAACAAGTAAGCATGTTTTTCCTTCAATATCTCCAATTATATTCATAATTTCTGATTTGTTTGGTTCTGGTCTCCTCTTGTCAACTATTGCAATTGGTGCATGTAACGGCTGTGCCATATTCCTTGCTCTTGTCACGCTCCCATGGTCTGGAGATACTACAACTAAATTTTCCAGATTTTTTTGTTTGAAATATTTCACAAGAATTGGAATCCCTAAAAGGTGATCTACAGGAATATCAAAATATCCTTGAATCTGCGATGCATGCAAATCCATTGATACCACTCTGTCTGCCCCAGCAGCAACAAGAAGGTTCGCAACCAACTTGGCTGTAATCGGATCTCTTGCCTTCGATTTTCGATCCTGCCTTGCATACCCATAATATGGAATAACAGCGTTAATTCTTCCAGCTGAAGCCCTTTTCATTGCATCTATCATAATCAATAATTCCATTAAACTGTTATTCACTGGATTACATGTTGGCTGAACAATATAAGCGTCCACTCCCCTAACTGTTTCCCACAAATCAACGGAAATTTCACCATCGCTAAATGTATTTACAGATAATTTACCTAATGGTTTTCCCATAATCGCTGCTATTTCTTCTGCCAGCTTGGGATGTGAATTCCCTGTGAATATTTTATAGTCTGCGAACGCTCCGATTTTCATTTATGTGCACCTCTTTCTATACCATTACAGTTCATTTACATTTATTAATCAAGCCTCTCCTAGAGACCCAACCTTCAATTATTCTGGCTTTTGCCCTTGCGACACATAATGCGCCTTTTGGGACATTTGTCGTCACAGTACTTCCCGCTGCAATATATGCACCGGCTTCCACTGTAACAGGGGAAACAATATTTACATTACAACCAATAAAAGCATCATCTTCAACTGTTGAACGATGTTTTTTTGACCCATCATAATTCACAAATACCACACCACACCCTATGTTTACATTTTTTCCAACATCCGAATCACCTATATACGATAAATGGGAGGCTTTCGTTCCGTTTCCCAAAGTTGAATTTTTAACTTCAACAAAGTCTCCAACCTTACAGCCGTCACCGACATTGCTGTTTGGTCTTAAATAGGCAAATGGCCCTACCGAAGTTTTTTTCCCGACGACACTATCAATAATATAAGAGCTTTCTACGTTTGTCTCCTCACCAATCCTAGAATTTACAATTTTTGAACCTTGTCCGATATGACAATGTTCTCCAATAACAACATTTCCCTCTAATATAACATTAGGATAGATGATCGTTCCCTTTCCAATAATTGCTTTTTCATCAATATAGGTGTTTTTCATGTCAATAAAATCCACACCATTGAGCAAATGTCTTTTATTAATTTCAAGTCTTTCTTCTTCGAGTTTCAAGTATTCGTCATAATTCATATCTACCTCTTATCTCAGAAAATAAAATCAACTTAATATTTTCTGTCATTTTCAATGATGATCTCTGCAACCTTATAAATATCTCCAGCACCCATTGTTATTACAAGATCTTCACTTTGTGCGTTATTAAAAACAAAATTTGCGATTTCGTCAAAATTCGCAAAATAATATACTTCTTTCCCTGGGTTTCTTTTTTTAATTTCATTCACAAGGTCTTTTGAATTGATTTTATAAACGTTTTTCTCTCTTGCTGCATAAATATCGGCTATGATAATTTTATCTGCCAATCCAAAAGCATCAGCAAAATCATTAAATAATGCCAGCGTTCTGGTGTACGTATGCGGTTGAAATAGGCACCATAAATCCTTATGTGGAATGTTTTGTGCCGCTGCTAAGGTTGCCTTGATTTCGGTAGGATGATGCGCGTAATCGTCAACAATTTTAACATTGTCTTTTGTGATCCCTATAAGATCAAATCTTCTTTGTGTTCCTTTGTAAGCTTCAAGTGTTTTAACGATATTATCTATTTCTACCCCTAAATAATTGCAGCATGCCACCGCTGCGAGAGCATTTAATATATTGTGTTCTCCCGGTACTGCCAGTTGAATTTCACAGAGCGCTTTCCCTTTATAATTTACTACAAATCGAGGCATGCCCACAAGTCCAAAGTCAATCTCTGTCCCGTAATAAGTGCAACTTTCATTGAAGCCAAAGGTTATCACATTATCCAATTCATTTGTGATGGAATGGACAAAGGGATTGCCATCAAATGCAATTATTTCGCCATTTTCTGGAACAAGTTTTGTGAACTCTTTAAATGATTTTACAATATGGTCAATATCTTTAAAATAGTCCAGGTGATCCGAATCAATATTAAGAATAATTTCAATTCTAGGTTTCAGGCTTAGGAAGCTATCCATATATTCGCAGGCTTCCGTTATGAAGTATTCTCCTTTACCTATTTTAACATTACCGTTAATTTGTTCTAGATTCCCCCCTACTAAAATAGTAGGATCTTTTTTTGCATCTTCAAGAATCAAAGAAATCATTGATGTTGTGGTTGTTTTTCCATGAGTTCCAGAAACAGCAACGCTATATTCATAGTCCTCCATTAATAACCCCAGCATTTCTGCTCTTGTTATTGACGGGATCCCCATCTCTTCTGCCCGAATGCGCTCAGGGTTCTCTTTTGCTATGGCAGAAGAATAGACTACTAAATCAGCTCCCTCAACATTTTTAGATCTATGCCCCAAAAATATACAAGCTCCCTTAGCGATTAATTTATCTGTTATTTCGCTTTCTTTCATATCGGAGCCTGTTACTATATATCCTCTGTTTATTAATATCTCAACAATAGCACTAAGGCCTATTCCGCCTATGCCAATACAGTGAATTTGTTTGTGTAAAGACAAATTTATCAATGCTTTTCCCTCCATTTTTTATATAGTTAATTATACCACAAAATCCAAAAAAATAATGCCCAAATTTATCAATTTGACAAAAAGTTTAAAAACGAATATTATTATAATAATTTATATAATAATTCGTGTTTAAGGAGAAAAATAAGATGAAAAGATCAGAACGTTTAAGTGCAATAGTTAAAATACTATCTGACTCTCCAAATCAATCCTATAGCCTCAGCTATTTTTGTCAAATGTTTGACGCTGCAAAATCAAGTATTAGTGAAGATTTACAAGCTGCTAAACAGCTTTTGGCAAAGCTGGAAATTGGTATTATTGAAACCACCTCTGGCGCGGGTGGTGGCGTGCGATTCATCCCCTATATTTCAAATACCTCCTGTTTAAATTTACAGAATCATCTTTGTGAGAGGCTGAAAGATCCCACTAGACATCTGACAGGTGGCTTTTTGTACACTTCTGATATTATGTTTGATGCAAGCCTGATGAAAAAAATCGCCTGTGCCTATGCTCGAAAATTCCAAAATTCCGGAGCAGACTATGTAGTTACAATAGAAACAAAAGGGATTGCTGTGGCAACAATGGTTTCTGATCTGCTGAATCTTCCTCTAGTTGTCATTCGAAGGGAAAGTAGGATTTCTGAAGGGTCGACAATCAGTATAAATTACTTTTCAGGTTCCTCAGATAGGGTCCAAAAAATGTCTATTGCTAAAAGGGCTGTAGTCCCTGGTTCAAAAGCATTAATTATAGATGATTTTATGAGGGCTGGAGGAAGCGTGAAAGGCATCTCTGATATATTGACAGATTTCGATGTTAAAGTTGTTGGCACTGGTATAATTATCGTTACAAATGAGCCAGAGAGAAAAACCATCTCTAACTATTCGGCTTTTGTTTATCTTGGAAGCATTGAAGAAAACAGTAAAGAAATTAACGTTTCCCCAAATATTCAGTTTTTTTAAATTAACACTTGTAATAAATTTCACATTGCTGTATAATAATGGCAAAATAGAAGGGTGGTGTCTAGATGAATATAACTGATGTAAGAGTTAGAAAAGTCAACGATGACGGTAAAATGAAGGCCGTAGTTTCTGTAACATTTGATGATGAATTCGTGGTGCATGACATTAAAATTATTGAAGGTCAAAATGGACTTTTTATTGCTATGCCTAGCAGGAAAATGGGCGAAGGTGATTTTAGGGACATAGCACATCCACTTGTATCTGAGACTCGCAATAAAATTAAGGATGCAATATTTGCAGAATACGAAAAAGTTTTGAACGAGAAGGTTGAGATATCACCTACAGAATGATAATTAATTTTAATGAATAAAAAAAACGCATCATCATGATGCGTTTTTCTTTTTTATTCATCTAATATTTTGCCTTCTGCCGAAATTGTAATAACCTGCCATGGGATCATCTTACCACTGTTTTTTAAGGCTTGTATTGCCGCTCTCTCAAGACCCCCACAACAAGGCACTTCCATTCTGACCACCTTAACACTTTTAATATTATTATTTTCTATAATTGCGCCAAGCTTTTCTGCGTAATCTCCATCATCCAGTTTAGGACATCCTATCAGCACAACGTGATTTTTTATAAATTTATTATGAAAATCGCCATATGCAAAAGCGGAACAGTCTGCCGCAATCAATAGATTTGCATTTTCAAAATAAGGAGCATTTACAGGGACAAGTTTTATTTGAACCGGCCACTGTCTCAGCTGGCTTATGCCGTCTAAAACCGGATTCATTGGCGCAGTTGCACAGGAAGCTTCTTTTTGTTCAAATGTTACAGGTCTTGATCCTGGACATCCCGAAAAAACTGGTTGCGTTTTTTCTGAATGCTTTTGTTCTAGGTGCTCTTTCCTTTGATTTGCCTCAACAGCTTCTTTGTCAAATTCTGCTGCTTCCCTCACCTCAAATGAGATTGCTCCAGTTGGGCATACTGGCAAACAGTTCCCTAATCCGTCACAATAATCATCTCTGATTACTTTTGCTTTTCCATCGATGATGGCAATAGCTCCTTCATGACAAGCCTGCGCACATAGACCACATCCATTACATTTATCCTCTTCTATTTTTATCATCTGTCTGATCATTACATTTCCTCCTTGTACTGCATCACTATTTTTATATATCTACGAATTATCATTTACTTTCTAAGGTTATTATAATATACTAATCAAAATAGTTCTGTTGCACATGCAACCATAAGGAGAATTTTTATGATAAATATATTAGCAGGAACGGATTTATTTCGTGGAATGTCAGATGCGGACATAACCCATATATTAGGTTGCATGGGAAGTCGGAAACATTTATATCGTAAGGGGCAATATATTTTTATGGAGGGAGAAACTCATCCAAAGGTGGGCATTATTATCTCTGGTCGAGTTCAGGTTGTGAAAGAAACAAAAAATGGAGATTTAATGTTAATCAATCAACTGAAAGCAGGAGAAATATTTGGATTGTCCCATGTTTGTGCCCAAGTTGAAAAACTACCTATTTCAATTGTTTCTATTGATTCTTCTGAAATTCTTTTTATTGAACTGAATCAACTTATTCAAACCTGTCATAATGCGTGCCAATTTCATGTGGATATGATTAAAAATGCTTTAAGGATTTTAGCACAAAAAAATCTATTTTTAGATGCCAAAATGCATTACATCTCACATAAAACAATTAAAGAACGGCTGCTCACTTATTTAGAGGAACAGGAAATTTCAATGAATTCATCAGAATTTGAAATCCCTTTTAACAGAGAACAACTTGCAGAATTTCTATGTGTGGATCGAAGCGCATTGAGCAGAGAACTTGGCAACATGAAGAAAGAGGGATTGATAGACTATAAAAAAAATTGGTTTAAACTTCTGTAATGCAAGAGTTTACCATTGATTAGGTCCAGTGATTTTGATTCTTTTCTTATGAGTCTTTTTCAATATCGTTAAAGCCCTGGCCTCTTCCCCATACTGTATCAACATGGACTACCGTAACAAACGCCATGTTATCAGTTTCAGAAACAAATTTCTTTATCTGCATACTTTCTCTCGGCGAACAAAGTGTAATCAGCTTGTTTCTCTTCTCTTTTGTATATTCTCCGGTCACTTCCATGCTGGTAACTCCCCTTGAAATATCCCCCATGATATAGGATATAACCGCTTCTGGTCTGTCTGTAATAATTTCTAGCTGAACAAATTTAGTTTCAAATCCGTAAATAACGTAATCAACAGTTTTAGAAAATATTAGTTGTGTGATTAAAGCATATAATGCTATATTTCTGCCAAAAATAAAGGCCGAGATGACAATAATAGTACCATCCAAAACCAGCATAATTTGGCTCAAGCTTATATGAGGTAATAATTTTTTCCTTATTATCCTTGCAATTGCATCAGTTCCGGCAAAAGAATATCCTCGATAAAAAAATATACCTGAGGAAATGCCGCTTAGGATCCCACAGAAAATGGCTGCTAATATAATGTCTTTCGCTTCAAGAAGTCTAAAATCAAACTGCTCAAATATCATGATTACAGTTGGCATAATGACCGATATCAAAAGCACTTTTTTAACTTCTCTAAATCCCAAAAATATGGCAACAAGACTAATGATAATAAATGCGCCAATATAAAAGAGAATTGAAAAGTCAACAACTATAAAGCTTTGTATTATTCTTACAATACCCGTCAGCCCCCCGCTAGAAAGCCCATTCGGTATTAATACTGCTGTTAGTGAAAATGCTCCTATTGCACACCCTATCATAATAAATATTAAATCAACAGCGAATTTTTTTACTGCTTTTTTATCAATTTTAATCTTTTTCCTGATTGCAGCGATTTGTTTAATTATTTTCATTATATTCCGCCTGTTCTGCATCAATAATCTTGTGATAACTGGTGCCAAAAGAATCCACAAGTCTGATGCTTATTTTTATTGGCCCGCTAATGATAATTTTACTTTTCATAGTAATGCCTTTACTGTTCTTTATGAAAACTTCATTTGGCCTATGTACAATTCCGTCATAATGATAGTCAACACTCCAATATTCCACGAGTTGGAGCGGATCTTCTTTTAAGACTAGGGCCATGGTATTTTTATCTTTCAGGTTCATTCCTTTTGCGAAAATTAATTCCGGTTTAAAATCCAGCAATTCAATTTCGATCAAATTACTCGTTTCATTGATTTTACTGATTTTGATATTTTCAACGATATTTTGGTTTGATTCTGCGATTTCATTTAATCGTTCTTCTTCGTAAAAAGAAAATTCAATATGGCTCTTAGCCAGTCGG
Organism: Peptostreptococcales bacterium; assembly: GCA_038248745.1. Classification (GTDB taxonomy): domain Bacteria; phylum Bacillota; class Clostridia; order Peptostreptococcales; family Anaerovoracaceae; genus JAENWH01. The sequence continues at coordinate 19,848 of JBBRXC010000007.1, forward strand.
CTCAATGAATTTATGATAGCAAGATTTCCCATATCACAACAAATCCATTTTCTGCCCAGCTTATTGGATACTGCTGCAAGTGTCCCTGAACCAGAAAAGAAATCTGCACACAAATCCCCTGATTCCGTACAGCTTTCAAGGATTCTTTCTATCAGAGCTTCCGGCTTTTGTGTTGCATAACCAGTTCTTTCACCAGCTGTCCTTCCAACCATATCAATTTGCCATACATCTTTCATATTAACAAGCGTATGCCATCCAACTTCATCCTTATATTCATTCACACCTTTAAATCTATATGGCTTCAAGCCTCTATTATAAGATTTTTCCTTCTGCCCGCTAAAATAATAGTTTTTATTTTTTGCATAAAAAAGAAGGGTATCATGCTTTCTGGAAAAATGTCTTTTGCTCGTTCCTCCCGATTTATATTGCCAGATTACCTCATTAATAAAGTTCGCTTCTCCAAATATCTCATCGAGTAGTATCTTGACATAATGCACACTATGCCAATCCAGATGCACCCAAAGGCAACCATCGTCAGCTAGCAAGTCTTTTATTCCGAACAGTCTTGTACACAACATCTTCAGGTAGCCTTCCATGCCGGTTTCCCATATATCTGTATAGGCTTTTTTCTTTACTTTTGTTTTTTCTTCTCCTAGTGGAAACTCAATATTCATACCATAATCAGATTGCGAAAAAAAAGGTGGGTCAATATAAACCAACTTCAATTTTTGTTTCAACCCTTTGTTCTCCATTAAAAATTTAATGAATGACAAATTATCGCCCTTTGCCATGATATTTGAAGCATCTTCGTTCTTCTGGAAAAATGCCTCTTTGCGAACAAAGTTTGACGACTTGGCTTGTTCATATTCAATTTTACTTCTTTCCAAAATTTTTGGCAGTTCGTGTAATAAGCTCATTGATTAAGTCTTCTCTCTTTGCAATTTTTAATGCCTTTAAAACCAATTCTTTATTCTCAGGTTTATTAAAATGAAGTAAAGCTCTTTGCAGTTTCTTTTCTTCCAGTGTCTTTGCAACATATATAGGTTCTTCTGTGAACGGATCCATTTCTGTATAATACATGCAGGTGGAAAGCGTTCCTGGGGTCGGATAAAAATCCTGTACCTGATCTGGAATGAAGTTACTTTTCTTTAAGAATAATGCCAATTCGATGGCATCTTTCAAGGTGCTTCCAGGATGAGATGAAATCAAATATGGGATTAAGTACTGTTTTAACCCAAGTTTTTCATTTATTGCCTTATATTTCTTTGTGAATTCTATAAAAACCTCTTTACCTGGTTTTTTCATCAATCGTAGCACATTGCTTGATATATGTTCAGGTGCCACTTTTAACGTACCGCTTATATGGTATTTACATAATTCATATAGGAATTCGTCGTTTTTATCTGCCATTACATAATCATACCTTATTCCAGACCTAATAAAAACCTTTTTCACCCTATCCATATTTCTTAAGTTTCGAAGTATATCCAGGTATTCCGTATGGTCCACATTCATTTGGCTGCAAACATCAGGGTACAGACAATCTTTTGTTTTACATACACCTTGTGTGAGTTGTTTTTCGCAGGCCGGATTTCTAAAATTTGCCGTTGGCCCCCCCAAATCATGAATATATCCTTTGAAATCTTTATCTTTGACTAATTCAGAAGCTTCGTTTAAAATGGACTCTTTGCTTCTGCTCCTTACTTCTCTTCCCTGATGATAGGTCAATGCACAAAAACTACAACCACCAAAACAGCCTCTGCTACTGACGATACTAAATTTTACTTCTCTTATTGCTGGTATGCCCCCGTCTTTTTCATAGATTGGATGATAATTGCCTTCGTAAGGCAACTGGTAGACGTCATCCAATTCCCCTCTTTCTAAAGGTTCCTGTGGAGGGTTTTGTACAACAAAAAAATTATTTGGGTATGCTTCAATCAAGCGTTTACCATTGATGCAATCACTATTCTGATACTGCGTAACAAAGCTTCTGCAATAGTTGACCTTTTTAACGGAAGCATTCTCCTCTTGTATCAAACTTTCAAAATCTGGCAATACGATGGTGTCCTTATCTAAATCCAGTTCATTTGTTTTATAACAGGTTCCTTTAATCCAGCCAATGTCTTTTGCTTCAATTCCAGCCTCCAATGCCTCCGCAATTTCAACGACTGTTTTCTCCCCCATACCATATACCAGTAAATCTGCCTTGGCATCTAATAATACGGATCTTCTTAATTTATCTTCCCAGTAATCGTAATGGGTCAGCCTTCTTAGACTGGCTTCTAGGCCGCCAAGAATAATAGGCACATCTTTATAGGCTTCTCTGGCTCTGTTGCTGTAGACGATTAATGCTCTGTCTGGTCTGTGTCCTGCGGCACCCCCTGGTGCGTATTCGTCTTTTTTCCTTCTATGCTTAAAGACAGAATAATTGTTCACCATGGAATCCACATTACCAGAACTGATCAAAAACCCTAATCTTGGTTTTCCAAAGCGCTTGAAATCATCTGCTGATTTCCAGTCAGGCTGAGCGAGAACAGCTACTTTATAACCGTGGCTTTCCAGAATTCTGCCTATGATCGCTACGCCAAAAGAGGGATGGTCTATATAGCCATCCCCTGTAATTAAGACAAAGTCAGGCTGTTCAAAGCCTCTTTCTATGCATTCTTTTTTTGTGACTGGTAAAAATGACATTCCTGACTACCTGCTTCCCTTATCATATGGCTCCGCGACAGCCCTTGGCGCCTGTGATGCCTTTGAACTAAAGGCAAGTACAATTAATGTAGCAACAAACGGAACCATCTTATAAAAATCACTTGGGATACTTGCTGTTGCCAGAATTGGGATGACTGAATATGCTGAGGCGATTGTTTTCATTAGCCCAAAGAAAAATGCCGCAAATAATATTCTTAAAGGTCTCCACTGGCCAAATATCATCACTGCTAAAGCAAGGAATCCGTAACCAGATACTGTTGCATTGAAGTTGGTCGACGTAGGGATGACAAAAATTAATCCGCCAAGTCCTGCAAGTCCTCCAGAAATCATAACCCCTGCATATCTCATTCTATAGACGTTGATTCCCACTGAATCTGCTGCATGTGGATGCTCTCCGCAAGCTCGCAATCTTAATCCAAATTTTGTTTTATATAAAACAATAACAGAAACAATCAATATTGCCATCCCTATATAAGTGGTAATATAAACGTTCTTAAAAAATAGTCCACCAATTATGGGAATGTCCCCAAGTACTGGTACCGATGGGATACGGAAGCTATTATTAAAGGTGATCTGCTGAACACCGTTTGTCTGAATGGTTCTAGCAACATAAATGGCGAAAGCAGGTGCAAACATATTTAATGCTGTACCACCGATAATCTGATCCGATTTCATATTGACAGCAGAGAATGCAAGCAATAATGAAAAAATTGTACCAATAATAATTGATATGAGTATTGCTAGTATCAGGAGAGACTGGCCACTCATGGACCCTTGCATTTTATTGATAAATAATATGCCTGAAAATGCGCCAATGATCATCACCCCATCAAGGGCAATATTTGTTACTCCTCCACGCTCCGTAAACATGCCGCCAAGAGCTACCACCAAAAGTGGGATTGAAAAAAACATTGTTTGTTGTACAACCAAAAATAAAATATTCATCTATTTTTCCCCTCCATTATCTTCTTTTTTAATGGCACTTTTAGAACGGCCCTTCATATATTGAATAATTCTAGGAATAATTAACCTAAATGCCAAAGAAAAGGCACTAAAGTAAATGATGCAGGCAATAATGATATCAATAATCTCTGGAACAAAGTCCAGCGTTTGCAGATAATTTCCACCCTGTGTGATGTATGAAATGAAAATAGCCGCAAATACTATACCAATCGGATTGGAAAGACCCAGTAGAGCAACTGGAATACCATTAAACCCTTCTATTGCCAATACGTCTACAACCCTAATATGTCTACCATTTGCTCCCGAAAGATAAAGAAGCGCTCCGCCCATTCCAGCCAGTGCGCCCGCAATGACCATAGAAAGAACAATATTCCTTTTTTCATTGATTCCAGCATACTTGCTGGCATATTTATTAAATCCACAAGCTTTTAATTCATAGCCAAAAGTGGTTTTGTTCAGGATGATATACATGATAACAGCAAAAATAACCGCAATCCAAATGCCGCTGTTCACAGTTGATAAATCTTTACCAATCCCCAATGGATTATAAAAGATATTATCCAGACCTCCCTTAGGCAAGACTGATGACGGTGCAGTATTCATGGAAAGCGCTTTTTTGGAATCATAAACTGTTAATTTAATTAAATGATTTGCAGTATACATGCCAATATAATTCATCATAATGGTTGAAATAACTTCATGAACATTTAAATAGGCTTTCATTAATCCTGGTATAAGTGCCCAAAGCCCTCCAATAATTGCAGCCATGAGTATTGCAACCATCCAGTGAAAGGGTGCTGGTAAAAATGTCCACTTAACACCTACATAAACAGCAGCAAATGCGCCCATGATAAATTGTCCAGCAGCACCAATATTAAACAATCCTGTTTTAAAGGCAAACCCAACGGAAAGTCCAGTTAAAATAAGTGGGGTGGCAAAATAGAGCACCTGTCCCATTCCTTTGCCACCAGTACTAAATCCGCCTTTTAGAATAATAATAAATCCATTGACTGCCTCTCCAGGGTTGGTAATAAGTAAAATTGCAAAGCCAAAAGCTAGGCCAATTAATATACCAAATACAGATGATAAAGCATTATTTACACCATCACCTAAAACCACATCTTTTACTTTTTTCATACTGCAACCTCACTTCTCTTTGATCCGGCCATATATAAGCCAAGTTCCTGTATCGTTACTTCTTCTGGATTAACGTTGGCTACTATTTCACCTTCAAATAGAACTAGAATTCTGTCACTTATATTCATTACCTCGTCCAACTCAAGCGAAATCAGTAAAATTGCCTTTCCTTCATCTCGGAGGCTAATCAACTGATTATGTATATATTCAATTGCTCCCACATCAAGGCCTCTTGTAGGTTGGACCGCAATTAGAATTTCTGGGTCAACATCGATTTCTCTGGCAATGATGGCTTTTTGCTGATTCCCACCAGACATGCTACGCATAGAAGTTTTAATCCCTTGCCCACTTCTTATGTCGAACTTTTCAACAAGATTTTCCGCAAACTCATTGATCTCATTAAATTTTATCAACCCTCTGTTTTCAAACTGCGGTGTGAAATATTTTTTCAAAATTAAATTTTGGCTCATACTAAAATCTAAAATCAATCCATCTTTCTGCCGATCTTCTGGAATATGACCTATCCCGCTGAGATTTCTTTGACGGACGTTTAGCTTAGTAATATCTTTATCATTAATTGAAATTTGACCATTATCAATTCCTACTAGTCCAGTTAAAGCGTAAACAAGTTCAGATTGCCCATTTCCGTCTATTCCTGCAACACAGACAATTTCTCCTCTTCTTACATCAAAGGATATATTTTTAACCGCTTTATTTCCATGTCCTTTTGCTGCAACAGTTAACTCTCTTACCTTCAAAACTGTTTCTCCAGGATTTGCAGGTTTTTTATCTGTTGTAAAGTCTACCTTACGACCTACCATCATTTCTGACATTTCCTCTTTAGAAGTTGTTTCCACATCTATGGTGCCAATATATTTCCCTTTTCGAAGAACAGTACATCGATCTGCAGCTTCTTTTATTTCGTTTAATTTGTGTGTTATAAATAAAATGGACTTACCTTCTTCCGCTAGGTCTTTCATTATTTTCATTAACTCATCAATTTCCTGCGGAGTCAGTACGGCTGTCGGTTCGTCAAAAATTAATATTTCATTATCTCTATACAGCATTTTTAATATTTCTACTCTCTGCTGCATGCCTACCGTTATATCTTCTATTAAAGAATCTGGGTCCACCATTAATCCATACTGTTTGGAGAGGGCAACCACCTTTTCCCTGGCGTCATCCATTTTTAGAAAACCATTTTTTGTTGTTTCCACACCAAGAATTATATTTTGCAATACAGTGAAATTGTGAACAAGTTTAAAATGTTGATGAACCATCCCTATCCCAAGATTTGTTGCATCATTTGGGTCTTTTAATTTAACCTCTTCACCATTTTTTTTAATAATTCCTTTTTCTGGTTGATACATGCCAAACAAAACACTCATCAGTGTTGATTTGCCAGCACCATTTTCGCCTAATAGTGCATGGATTTCTCCTTTTTTTAACTGTAAAGTGATATTATCATTC
>JBBRXC010000008.1:0-25910 GCA_038248745.1 Peptostreptococcales bacterium
AAAAGACATACCTTTATGGTATGTCTTTTTGTTATGTCCTGAGAAATTCAACTTTTCATATGAAGATGACCGCCAAGTATCATCCATTCAAACCACCTAAGGGCAGGTGCCTGTTTTACCCAGCTTTAGCTGGAGCGTAAAACAGGACAGCATGGGAGCGAAGCGAGTCGGAGAGAAGCACGAAGTGCTGAACGTTGCCTGGGAAAGTAGGACGTCGCCGGTTTTAAGTGAAAGCAGTTCTGAAAAGGACTGTTTTTTACGTTTCAGAACGTGGCTTGAACTTATGCAACTGCATATAAACAATTGACTGCAGTTGTAAACCTTACTTGAAAGCAGTTCTGAAAAGGACTGTTTTTTACGTTTCAGAACGTGGCTTGAACTTATGCAACTGCGGCTAAAGAATTCAGATTCTAAACACGCAACGCAGTTGTAAACCACATAAAAGACATACCTTTATGGTATGTCTTTTTGTTATGTCCTGAGAAATTCAACTTTTCATATGAAGATGACCGCCAAGTATCATCCATGAGAAAATTTATCTGTAGTATTTTGGTATTAATAATTCAACTCGCGGGAATGTTTTTAGTATTTATATCTGTTAATATTTAACAGTAATAGAATAATGTGATATATTATATATAATGAAAATGATTTGAGTATATTAAAAGAAAATGTATTCAAGCTTCGACGGCGTTAAAAATGCAAAAGATTTTTTAAAATCAAAAAAAAGAGGAGTGGGAGGTAGCTAATGTTTATAGGAGCGATCGATATAGGGGGAACTAAAACAATAGTGGCAATATGTGATGAAAAAAGCAACATCCTAGCAATGGAAAATTTTCCGACAGAAAATGTGGGTTGGGAAGACCATTTTAGTATCACTGGGGAAAAATTTATTCAATGTGCAAAGAAACTTCAAATCAATATAGGAAAAGATTTACTTGGTATTGGCATTAATGTGCCTGGTATGGTTGATGAAAATGGGGTTTTAATTTACGCACCTCATCAAAACTGGAGAGACGTTCCTGTTAAAGACTTCTTTTCAAACTATTTCAAGACGGCTAAAATAATTGTTGAAAATGATGTGAATTCATGTGCGATAGGAGAAAGGATTTTTGGTGGTGGAGGCAATGACTTTCTTTGGATTACAATTAGTACTGGTAATGGGGGCGCAATTGTTGCAAACAGTCAGTTAATAAGAGGGCATAATAGCTGTGCTGGAGAATTTGGGCATTTAAAGGTAGAATTTGATACACCCAGAAAATGCTCGTGTGGCCAATATGGATGCCTTGAGGCACATAGCTCGGGAACAGCTATTAAAGAACAGTTTGAAGAAGAATTGTTAAGTGATTTAGAGTTAAAGGAACTTGTTATGAACAGGCAAGCAAAAGATGAAAATTTCAAAATCGATGCTTATGGTTTAAGCCTGCTGGCCCGTGAAGGAAATTCTACAGCAATTGATCTATTTAAAAAAGCAGGGATGTATTTAGGCAGAGCTATTTCATTTGGGGTTAATATTTCAAATCCAAAGACCGTATATTTAGGTGGTGGAATTTCAGAATCCCTGGATTTAATTTTACCGTATATTATTGAGGAATTAAAAAAATGTGCAATAGAAGAAGGCGGAAATGTGTTGATATGCAAGACTGATTTGGGATATAATGCTGCAATCATTGGCGCTGCAGCTTTAATATATTATCAGAAAGATATTCTTGCAAAACTGTAAAACTTTAATTATAATGAAATTGTAATCGTTTACATTTCCTATAGCACATATGGAAGGAGGTTTGATCTTGAATATCAAAGATATTGCCAGTATTACAGGGCTTTCTGTTGCTACTGTATCCAGAGTTATTAATAATCATTCGAGTGTAACCAAGGAAACCAGAGAAAAAGTTGAGAAGGTAATAATAGAAACAGGCTATACGCCAAATTTCCTTGGAAGAAATTTACGCGTATCTAAAACACAAAAGATACTTGTTATTATACCAACAATAAGTAATTTATTTTATTCTGAAATACTTGAAGCCATTCAAGACGCCTCCACCAACTCGGGATTTAATATATTGATTGGGATTACGAATAATGAACCTGAACTCGAAAAAAAGTATCTGGAACTGCTAACCACAAAACAAGTGGATGGGGCAATTTTATTTCTTTCTCAATTTGACAAAGATTTAATGACCGAATGGTCAAAAAAATTCCCTATTGTTCAGTGCTGTGAATACACTAGAGGGGCAGATGTGACGAATGTAAGCATTGACAATAAGCAAGGGGCCTATGATGCTGTTTCCTATTTAATCAGCAAAGGTCATACGAAAATTGGGGCCATAAGAGGCCAGTTGTATTTCGCTTCAGAAGCGGATAGAACAGATGGTTACATGCAGGCATTATCGGAACACGGGATAGAACGTGACTTGAAATATTCCTATGTAACGGAGTATACCACGGAAGGTGGCAAGAAAGGTGCAAATGCGCTTATGAGGTTAGAAGATCCGCCAACAGCGATATTTGCATACGGGGATACGATTGCTATTGGCGCAATAAAAACCTTGAAAGATATGAAAAAAATTGTCATGAATAGAAAAGATGGCAAGAGAAATGTAGCAGTAATAGGATTTGATGACATTCCACTATGTGATTTATTCACGCCTACAATCTCAACTGTGGAACAGCCAAAATATCAACTTGGAATAACCGCTTTTAATTTGTTGATGGAAAAAATGAATCATCCAGATATGGAAAATAAATCAGTAGTCTTATCGCACAAATTAATCATAAGACAATCAAGTGAATTTTAGGAGGGTTAAGATGAAAAAGTACAGAATAGGTCTAATAGGAAGTGGCTTTATTGGGAGTGTACACGTTGAAGCTGTAAGACGTTTGGGACTAGGTGATTTTGTGGCGCTTACCGAAAAATTGGATGCGAAAGGAAAGGCGGAAGCCCTTTATATCCCTAATTATTTTGATGATTATAAAAAGATGATCGATACAATGGAGTTGGATATGGTTCATATTTGTACGCCGAATAATACACATCATGAAATGAGCACTTATGCTTTAAAAAAGGGTGTAAATGTTATTTGTGAAAAGCCAATGTGCAGGACCATTGAAGAAGGCGAAGATATGGTTAAAGTGGCAAAGGAAACAGGACTTGTAAATGCAATCAATTTCCATAATAGATTTTATCCAATGACTTATGAGATGAAAGAAAAAATTAAAATAGGACAGGTCGGCGATATTTGGTCGGTGCATGGGGTTTATCTGCAAGACTGGTTATTCCATGATACGGATTACAACTGGAGAATTGATCCGGCCTTTTCGGGTTCAACTAGAGCGGTGGCAGATATAGGATCTCACTGGATCGATCTTGCGGAAACGGTTACAGGGTTAAAAGTTGTTGAAGTTTTTGCTGATTTTGCGACCTTCCATAAAACCAGAAAAAAATCTCTTGATAATATTGCTTTCAGCAAAGAAAAATCAGATGTTTACGAGGAAATAAAGATTGAATCTGAGGACCATGCACATATATTGCTTAGATTTGAGAATGGTGCAGTGGGGAATGCAGTAATAAGTCAGGTGGTTGCCGGTAGAAAAAACAGAATAACCCTTAATGTGGATGGATCAGAAGAAGCTTTGTTTTGGACGACTGATGACTTGAATAATTTATGGATTGGGCATAGAGATTCTTCGAATGAAATCCTAACCAAGGATCCTAGCCTTGTCAGTGCTGCTACAGCTAAACAAATAACTTATCCTGGAGGCCATGCAGAAGGATTTCCGGATGCATTCAAGAATAATTTTAGGGCAATTTATAAATCAATAGAAGACAAAAGCTCGCCAATCGAGTACGCAACTTTTGCTGACGGACTCAGAGAAATGAAAATATGCGATAAGATATTTGAAAGTTATCATTCAAACAAATGGGTTAAAGTTGATATATAGAGACGAACAGAAAAGAAGTGAGATGATGATAAAAAATTCAATAATAAATTATACAAAAGAACTGGCAGTAAATTTAGTTGAAACAGATTTTAATGTTTTAACACAAATTATAGAAAGATTAATTTCCACAAAATTGTCAGATAAAACTGTTTTTACTGCAGGCAATGGTGGTAGTGCAGCGACAGCCTCCCATATGGCAAATGACTTTATAAAAGGTTGTAGAGTCCATAATAGAGAGGGATTTAAAATAATTTGTCTTGCCGATTCAAGTGCTGTCGTTACCTGTTTGGCCAACGACTTTTCTTATGAAGAAATATTTTCTATCCCCTTAAAAACCTTGGGAGAAACAGGAGACACGCTTGTTGTTTTTAGCGGCAGCGGGAATTCTCCCAATATAATAAAAGCCGTAAGGCAGGCAAAAGAGATGGGCATTTTTACCATTGGATTTTCAGGGAGAGATGGTGGCGCATTGAACGGTATCTGTGATCTTTTACTGATAGCACCAACAAATTCGATGGAACAAATTGAGGACATGCATATGATTTATGAACATGCTATGTCATGTGCGATTCAGGAGGAACTGGCTGATCGTTGGGGGATTGAGATCGTTAAATTCCCTCAAAAGGGGATAGAAATAAAATCTGCATTATTTGATTTTGATGGAACGGTAAGTCTCATTAGAGAAGGCTGGCAAGAGGTGATGATTCCTTACTTTATTGAAGTGTTGTCGGCTACCCCTGGCGCAGAAGATTCTATGAAAATTAAAAATTGCGTCCGTGAATTTGTTGATAAGTTGACGGGGAAACAGACAATATTTCAGTGCATGAGACTTGATGAAGAGGTTAAAAAACGAGGTGGAGAAGCAGTAAATCCGTTAATTTATAAGCAAGAATATTTAAAAAGACTTATGGAAAGAATTCGATATAGGCTTGAAAAACTTAAGTCGGGCGCTAATCCTGAAGAGTTTATCGTAAAAGGCAGCGCTGATTTGCTAAAAAAACTCAAGGAAGCGGGGATTTCCATATATCTTGCCAGTGGAACGGATGAAGCAGATGTCTTAGAAGAAGTGAAACTCCTTGGACTTAACGAATATTTTGATGGCGGAATCTATGGCGCGATAGACGGGGTGATGGATTGCTCGAAAGAACTGGTTATTAAAAAAATTATAAAGGAAAATACAATAAAACCTGAACAACTTGTTTCATTTGGAGATGGGTATGTTGAAATTGAACTTGTTAAAAATATCGGTGGATATACCTTCGGTGTTGCCACAGATGAAGTTCGTAAGAAAGGTATTCATGAGTGGAAAAGAAACAGATTGCTAGCTGCCGGAGCAGATGCAATCATCCCAGACTTCGAAGAAAGCCAAAAAATTATTGATTTTATAAAATAAGGAGCTGAAAATGCCATACAAAGAATTTGACAGAAGCAGACTGAATTTATTGCCGCTTATGGAAAGAGTTCATGACATTGACATTTCCGTCATTAAAAATTTTAATGACGACGTTGAAATGATAGAAAATGAAAAATTCGATCTGCTGGCAGAGGCTATAGTCAGAGCAAAAGAAAAAAATGCGACTACTTTAATGATGTATGGTGCCCACGTCATTCGCACAGGGAATGGGTTATTTATGATAGAAATGATGAAAAAAGGACTAATTACTCATTTTGCAACAAATGGTGCAGGGGCCATACATGATTTTGAACTGGCAATGATCGGAGCAACCTGTGAAAGTGTAGCAAAATATATTTCTGAAGGACAATTTGGATTGTGGGAAGAAACTGGTATATTTAATGACGCTGTCAATCAGGGGTATAAGTTGGGTTTAGGCTTTGGAGAAGCAATTGGTAAATATATATGGGAACATGATTTCCCGTATAAAGAAAAAAGTGTTTTGGCAATGGGTTATAAACTTGGCGTCCCATGTACCGTGCATATTGGCATCGGCAATGATATTACCAATGAACTGCCAAATTGTGACGGTGCAGCCATTGGGGCATCTTCTTATACAGATTTTCTAATATACACTGAAAGTATGATGAATTTAGAAAATGGGGTTTTTTTGAATTTTGGATCTGCGGTTGCAGGACCGGAGGTGTATCTAAAAGCACTTGCCATGGCCCGAAATGTTGCCAATCAGGAAAACAAAAAAATAACTAATTTTACAACAGCAGTCTTTGATTTGATTCCGATTGAAAGCGAAGATTTTACTGAAACACCTCCTAAAACAGATCCTAGATATTATTTCCGACCGTGGAAAACCATTTTGTCCAGGACGGTTGCAGATGGCGGAAAAAGTTATTACATTTCTGGAGATCATAAAATCACAGTACCTAATATAGTAAAGAGGGCAATAGAGTTATATGAAAAAAATGAAGATATCTGATTTTGACTTAAGTAACATAACTGGCAGATTAAAAAATGCTGGAGAAATAACCATAACCGTAGTTGGGGATTACAGCCTGGATAAGTATGTGACCAGTGACCCTAAAAATGATGAACTTTCAGTTGAAACGGGTCTGGTTGCTTATCAGATACATGATATTGCAAAATACGCAGGGATTGGAGGAACGGTAACGAACAATCTTAGAAGCGTAGGGGCAAATGTCATCTGTATTGGATTAACCGGAGATGATGGAGAAGGTTTTGAGCTGATTAGAGAACTAAAAAAAACCGGTGCAGATACAGAAAAAATGATTGTTTCTGATGAAGTTCAAACGAATACTTATCTAAAGCCAATGCGAGGAACAAACCGGCAGGATTCTATTGAAATCAATAGGCTTGATTTTAGAAATTTTGAATCCACATCAAATAACGTTGAAAATGAAATAATTAAGAATATAAGAAAAGCGGTTCCACTTTCTCAAGGTGTTATTATAACAGACCAGTTTATTGATAGAAATCGTGGCGTGATTACAGATAAAGTACGAGCAGAAATCAGCCGAATTGCGTTGGAATATCCTGAGGTTTTCTTTTGCGCGGATTCTAGAGGATTTATTGATGAATTTGAAAATGTAATGCAGAAATGTAATGAATCTGAGGCAAAAAAAACAATAAAGAAAACAGATAATAAGAAAGTTATGAAAGCTAGATTTGTCACTTTAGGAGAAAAAGGGATAAAAATTTATTCGGAAAAGGAAACTGTTCTCATTCCAAGTTTTAAGGCAAACCCCCCTCTGGATTTTTGTGGCGCCGGGGATGCGACCAACGCTGGAATCATGATTGGTCTTACTTTAGGGCTTAAAATAGAGGAAGCCGCTTTACTTGGCGCATGTATGGCATCTATAACCATAGAGCAGATTGGTGTGACGGGAATTGCCGGTACGAATCAAATTATTGATAGAATTACAGCAAAGGAATAAAATTCATGTAAACGATTACTATATTGCAAAATCAGTGTTTTTTGGTGTTGACATTGTGTTTGAAATATGTTAATTTGATGTTGATAGTATAGCAATAATACTATGCTAAAATATGCAATGAACAAAATAGGAGGAGAAAATTATGAAAAAAGTATTGGCTATAGTGCTAGCATTGGCTCTGGTACTAGGAATGGTAGCTTGTGGTGGTAGCACCCCTGCTGAACCTGAAAAAGTTGGCACATTAGGTGTTGTTATGCCTAACGCAACTCATGGTTTCATGGCTGAAAGTATTGCACATGCACAAGCAGAAGCAGAAGCTATCGCAGCAGAAAAAGGACTTACTGTTAACTTCTTAACTTCAGCAGAATCTTCAGAACAAAACAATCAAATCGATCAGTTAATTGCTGATGGTGTTGATTGTATCGTACTTTGGCCACATAATGGTGATGAAGTAAGATCTTCTGCACAGGCAGTAATGGATGCTGGCATCCCTCTAATTATCTATGATAGATTAATCAATGATTTTGTACCAACTGTTGAGATCATGGGAGACAATGAAACGATTGGTAAGATGACAGGAGAATATTTCAACAAATTCTTCGCCACTGAATTAGCGGCTGGAAAAGTAAATATCCTTGAATTCAAAGGTGACAACTCCACAGTTCCTGAACAAAGATCAAAAGGATTTGCTTCAACTGCAAGTGCAAATATAAATATTGTACAACAGTTCTCCACTGACTGGCAAAGAGCGAAAGCGATGGAACAGTTAGAAACATGGTTTGCAAGTTCAAGTGTAGCAGATATTGAAGCACTTCAGGCAGTATTTACTCATGATGATGAAGTTGTTCTAGGCGTATTAGATGCCATCAATAACTATGACGGACCAGCAAAATTGAACATCAAATTGGTATCTGGTGTAGGCGGAAGAGTTGAAAACTTAGATACATTTGTACCATGGGCAGAAAAAGGCGTTATGCAGGTTACTTATGCATTTTCACCATCAATGGTTAGAGATGCTGTAAAACTTGGTGCTGATATTGTTCTTGACGGAGCAACGCCAACAGGATTGATTTTAATCCCTACAGTTGAAATTGACAACTCAAATGAGCAGGAATTTAGAACAAATGAAATCTTCGTAACAAGATACAGTCTTACAGTAAAATAATATTTAGATTTACAAAATTATGGATGCCGACCGTATTTCGATCGGCATCCATATTACTACTATATTTCACTTTAGATCGGTGGGTATCAACATGTTTTTAGAAATGAAAAATATAACTAAAAAATTTGGACCAGTAGTAGCATTGGATGATGTGAGCTTTTCTGTTGGAGAAGCCGAAATTCATGGTCTTCTTGGAGAAAATGGTGCAGGCAAGTCCACACTAATGAATGTCCTAGCAGGAACCTTCCCGCCAACCAGTGGGGAAATTTATTTTAATGACCAACATTTGATTGGGCTCAATGCAAAAAAATCATTTGCACTTGGTATTGGGTTTGTCCATCAGGAACTAAATTTGATTAATGATTTAAAAATATATGAAAACTTATTTCTTGGAGAAGAAATTGTAAATAAATTTGGAATTTTAGATAAGCCATTAATGAGAATGAAATCAAAAGAAGTATTAAAAAAGATGAATTTGGATATTAGCCCTGATTTGCAGGTAGCTTATTTAGATACATCCGTCAAGCAACTTGTGGAAATTGCAAGAGCACTTCTTTTTGACTGCAAACTCATTATAATGGATGAACCTACAACAGCTTTAACAAATAAAGAAATAGAAAACCTTTTTTCTATTATGAGAAAACTAAAAAATGATGGGGTCTCTATTATATATATCTCCCATAAGATGCCGGAATTGTTTGATATTTGTGACAAATATACCATCTTAAGAGATGGAAAGTTTATACAAAGCGGCTTTTTCAAAGATATTGACGAGAAAATTGCAACCCAGCTTTTGGTTGGGCGAAGCTTGATAGATATCGAAATAACAAAGGCTGCGGTGACGGGAGAGACTATTCTATCTGTTGAAAATATAACCTGTAAAGGATATTTTGAAAATATCTCGTTTGATTTAAAAGAAGGAGAGATTCTAGCAATCACTGGACTTCATGGGGATGGCAGAGGAGAACTTTCTGAGGCATTGTTTGGTGCTAGAAAACTAGACAGTGGTCAAGTCCTTTTACGGGGAGAAAAACTAAACTTCAGGCACATCAGTAATATAATAAAAAAAGGAATTGGTATGGTTCCAAGAAGTAGAAAAGAGCGATCCATTATTAAAGATATGAGTATTTTAAACAATATGGCAACAGCATATTTTGTCGGTAAACATAAAAGCGCTTTCATAAGTAATAAAGACACTGACAGGCTGTTTGATGATAATCAGAAAAAGACAGCAATTAAAGCTGGAAGCAGACACGATCTGATAACATCGTTAAGTGGCGGAAACCAGCAGAAGGTTATCATATCAAGATGGCTGGAAATTAATTCTGATATTTATATTCTAGACAATCCAACACAGGGAATTGATGTGGGCGCCAAATTTGAAATGTATAAAATAATTAATGGACTTGCTGAAAATGGGAAAAGCATCATTATGTTTTCTTCTGAATTCCCTGAAATCTATAAAGTGGCAGATCGATGCCTGGTTATGTATAAGGGAAAAATCAATGCAGAATTAAATAGAAGTCAATTGACGGAAGTTGATGTGATGTATTATGCAACTGGATCAAATATGGAGGGCATGAAAAATGAAATTTAATTTATTTGAAAAACATGTGGGGGAAGAAACAATAAAGATACAAGGAACAGATTTCAAAGATAAATTCATTAGGTTTTATCATAATTATACTTTTGTTTTTTCATTTGCAGTATTAATAATAATTGCCACGTATTTTAATCCGTCTTTTATAAGTTATAGTAATATTTCCCTGCTGTTATTGCAGTCCACTATAAAGGGCATCATCGCCTGTGGCATGACGCTTGTTATCATAGCTGGAATGATCGACCTTTCCGTTGGTTCTATGGTGGCTTTGGTTGGTGGATTAGGGGTCGTCGTTTTAAATACCACGGGGAGTGCATGGCTCATGTTTTTCTTTTGCGTCGCATTCGGAACTTTTCTTGGAGCAATAAATGGATTATTGGTAACAAAAGCCAAAATTGCGCCATTTATAGTAACGTTAGCAACAATGGTTGCATTTAGATCAATTATCGTACAATTGGGACAGGGTGGTCCTTTTAATGTTGACCCTAAGGTTTATGATAGTTTTAGACTTGTGGCTGCAGGCTACTTATTTAGAAGTGGCAGCTTTAAAGGTATTCCATATATGGCGATTTGGTTTGTTGCTATCGTTTTAATAATGGCTTTTATTATGTCAAAAACAAAGTTTGGTAGATATGTATATGCAGTTGGATCAAATGAATTGGCTGCAAAATTAACAGGAATTAACACCACATATATTAAAACCATGTGTTTTGTTATTACAGGTTTGTTGGTTGGAGTAGCTGCTTTTTTACTTTCTTCAAGACTTACCTCGATCACAGCACCAAATGTTGGCATGTCTTATGAGTTGGATGCAATTGCTGCAGTTGCAATCGGTGGGACAGCAATGGCTGGGGGAAGTGGTCTTATTCTTGGCACCTTTGTTGGGGCTATCATGCTGCAAATGATAGAAGGAATTTTAATCGCAGCTCAAATACCTGTGTTTTTGAATGGATTGGTAAAAGGAATAATTATTATTGTAGCTGTAGTGTTCCAAAGCAGAAGAGAAAGGAAGGCTTAAGTGAGAAATATTGCACTAATAACTGGACAATTTTCTGATATCCCTTTTGAAGATCTTTGCAGAAAATTAAATAAACTGGGTTACAAGGGCGTTGAATTGGCTTGTCTTGGGGATCATTTTAATATAAGAGAGGCAGCAGGGGATTTGGGCTATTGCCAAAAAAAACTTGAACTATTAAATAAGTATAATCTGGAATGCAAAGTGATATCAGGGCATCTGATCGGACAATGTGTAGGAGATTTATACGATCAAAGACTTGATAATTTTGCCCCTGAAAAACTTTCTGGAGATGGGGAAGCAATTAAAAAATGGGCAATTGAGGAAATGAAATTTTTAGCCCAAGCTGCCTATAATATGGGCGTTGACGTGGTTTCGTTTTTTACAGGTTCTCCAATCTGGAGATATATTTATTCTTTCCCTCAAACAACGGAGGCTGCCATAGAAGAGGGATTTGAAGAGACTCTGAAAATATGGTCTCCAATCATGGATGAGTATGACAAATGGGGAGTTAAACTTGCGCTTGAAGTTCATCCTACTGAAATAGCCTTTGATTATTATACAACCAAAAGGCTTTTGGAAAAATTCAATTATAGAAAGACATTAGGCATTACATTTGATCCTAGCCATTTATTATGGCAAGGTGTTAATCCAACCATATTCCTTCAGGATTTTGCCGATCAAATCTACAATGTACATATGAAAGATGTGAAGATTACTAGAGATGGAAAAGCAGGCATTTTAGGATCACATATTGAGTTTGGGGATACAAGGCGAGGATGGAATTTTGTGTCTATTGGTCATGGTGACGTGAATTTTGAAGAAATTATTCGTCAGCTTAACAGGATGAAATACGCTGGTAATATCTCAATTGAATGGGAAGATAGTGGAATGGATCGGATGTATGGCGCGGAAGAAGCACTTGAATATATTAAAAAATTGGACTTCCCAATATCCGAAATGGCATTTGACAAAGCTTTAAGTTCAGCAACCTAAAATAACAACAGAAATGATAGTCTGGTATTGAGGATGTTTTGTATATCTTCAGTACCATTTTTAATTTGCATATAAATTGTATTTTAATAAACAGCAAAACATGTTATAATACTAAGGTATATAAAGGAAAAGAAGGTATAATTATGTTAATAATGAAAATTGTTTTTGTTGTTTTATTAAGTATCCCAATAGGATATTTATCAGTAGTATTACTTTCCAGACTAATTGATTCAGCATTAAAAAATAACAAGTAGGAGTAATTTATGAAGAGAGGCTTATTTATTACATTTGAAGGCCCTGATGGTTCCGGTAAGAGTACACAAATTAAAAAACTCAAAAATAAACTGGAAAGTATAGGCTTTGAAACAGTCCTTACAAGGGAGCCCGGAGGAACTGCAATCAGCGAAAATATTAGGGAAATAATTTTAGATGTGAAAAATTCCGAGATGGATAGTCTTACGGAATCTCTACTTTATGCAGCAGCAAGATCTCAGCATGTTTCTCAAGTTATAATTCCAGCGCTGTCAGCAGGCAAAACAGTGATTTGTGACAGATTTATGGATTCATCAATCGCATATCAGGGTTATGGCAGAAAGCTTGGAGATCAAGTTAAAATAATAAATGAATATGCTGTCAGAGGAATATCCCCTGACATTACCTTTTTACTTTTGTTAGAGCCTAGCATAGGAAAAGGGAGAATAAAGAGAGAATATGACAGATTGGAGTCTGAGAAAAACACATTTCATGAAGACGTCTATCAGGGATATATGGAACTGGCAAAAGGCAATCCAAACAGGATCATTACAATTGATGCAACAAAGTCCATTGTGGAAATTGAAAAGGAAATTGAATTGTATCTTGAAAAGCTTTTGATAAAAAAGAGGGAAATTTATGACCTTTAACAAAATTGTTGGAAATGATCAGCTGATTGAGCGTCTTCGTCATGCAATTCGTGGAAAAGGCGTTTCGCATGCTTATATCTTTGAGGGTGATTATTACACCGATAAACTTGCTTTTGCAAATTCATTTGTCAAAGCAATATTATGTGAGACAGATCCAGGAACAGGTTGTGAAAGCTGCCTGTCCTGCATTAAAATAGAACATGGAAATCATGAGGACGTATATTATGCTGAGGTGACTGATAAAGGGAATACGAAAGATGAAGCTATCAATCAACTTCAAATGAGGCTCTCCAATAAACCATATGTTGGTGAAAGGAATATTGCTGTCATAAAAGACGCTGACAGTATGACATTGAAAGCACAGAACAGGTTATTAAAAACATTGGAAGAACCACAACCAGGGACAGTGATCATATTACTTTCAAATAATATTCAAAATTTGACTCAAACAATATTATCAAGATGCATTATTTTTAGAATCAATGGACAGAATCCAGACATGGTAAGGAAAGATACTTCACTGGAAGAAGAAATAGTTCAAATGTTATTGAAAAATGAGCCGTTTTACAAAATTAAATCAAAAATAAACAGCATCTGTAAAGATAAGGATTCAAGTATGAAGTTCTTGGATGGGTTGGAAAAAGTTTACAGAGACTTATTAATATTAAATAGTGAAAATAGCAGACTTTATAAAAGGTCTGATATATATAAAATTGTTAACCATATAGAAGAGGCGAGAAGGGATCTCCAAATCGGAGTGAACACGGCTTACTCTTTAAAAAATATGATATTGAAAATTGGAGGATAAATGATGGTAAGAGTAGCAGGCATAAGATTCAAAAAGGCCGGCAAGGTATATTACTTCGACCCTGATGACCTGGATATTAAACAAGGGACTAATGTAATTGTTGAAACAGCACGAGGTTTAGAGTTTGGAAATGTGACAGCTGATATTAAAGAGGTTCCAGAAACACAGATTATCATGCCCCTTAAAAAGGTCATACGAATTGCTGATCAAAAGGACGAGACACAATATGAGGAAAATACACATAAGAAAGCCAGAGCGATTGAGCTTTGCCTAGAAAAGGTAGCTAAACATAAACTTGAAATGAAACTTATTGATGTAGAATACACTTTTGACAACAGTAAAATAATATTTTATTTTACTTCTGATGGAAGAGTAGATTTTAGAGAACTAGTAAAAGATTTGGCCAGCGTTTTTAAAATGAGAATTGAACTTAGACAAATAGGTGTTAGAGATGAATCTAAAATGATGGGTGGGATAGGAAGTTGTGGGAAAGGTCTTTGCTGCAATACCTGGTTACCTGACTTTGAGCCTGTTTCCATTAAAATGGCAAAGGTTCAAAATCTTTCTCTTAATCCAACAAAAATTTCGGGCGTTTGCGGCAGACTGATGTGTTGCTTGAAATATGAAAATGATATTTATCTTGATCTTAGAAGAGGAATGCCAGAGCATGGCGAAAAAATAAAAACTGTTAATGGCACCGCGGTAGTAATGGATGTAAAAATCCTTGAAAATCTAATTAAATCAAGATTAGTAATTGAGGAAAAAACAGATGAAAAGCCAGAAAAATTAAGCTCTGAATTTTATTTTTATAAAAAAGAGGATATCGAAAGACTTGGCACTAATTCTAAAAAGCCAAAGCGAGAAAAAGATATTATAAAAGAAATAATAGAAGAAGAAGGGGTTTCAATAGCGGAAGTTGAGAAGCTTTTAAAGGAGTAATTTTGGAACCAGTGTTAGAAAATGGAGAACGAATAGATTGTATTGGATTTGGTGACCTCAGGCTTATTCAAAAGCCTGAGGATTTTTGCTATGGTGTAGATGCTGTTCTGTTATCACATTTCGCAGCGACACATGGTGAACAAGAAAACAACAAAAGAATAAAAGCGATGAGAGCAATAGATTTAGGTACCGGCACAGGCATAGTGCCTTTAATTCTCAGCCATAAGACGGATTTAAAGGAAATTTTTGGGCTTGAAATTCAAAAAGAATCTTTTTTACTAGCTTTAAAGAATAGTAGGATAAATGGATTAGAAGATAGAATCAAGATTCTTCAGGGAGATGTATCAGAGACTGAAAAAGTCATCAATGCTGATTTAATCGGAACTTTTGATATAGTGACGGCGAATCCTCCATATATTATGAACAATAGCGCAATTAAAAATGAAAATATGGCCAAAAGGCTTGCAAGACATGAGACGAGCGGACTGGTTGATGATTTTATCGGTGCCGCAGCACGGCTCCTAAAGTCTAAGGGAGATTTTTATATGGTTCACAGGCCAAGCAGGCTTATTGATATTTGCGTGTCCTGCAGGGCTAACAAGCTTGAACCGAAGGGCATTCGTTTTGTCTCATCAAGACAAGGAGAAATCCCGAATATACTTCTACTGCATTGTGTGAAACATGGAAATCCGGAGTTAAAATTCATGAAAAATTTAAATATTTATGAAGGGACTGAATATTCCAAAGAAATTAAAGAAATTTATGAGAGGTAATCCGTTAAATAATACTTGTGTTTTTCCATATAATGGTAGATAATAAATATAAATACATCAATTTAACGTTAAACTGAAGGGAGTACATCTATGGAAATCACACTATCCTTAAAAGATATGGGATTGATCCTAATGGGAACAGGATTAATTGTACTACTTATATATGGCATTGTTTTGGTAAAAAATTTGATCTATACGATAAAGCTAACCAATCAAATTTTGGAAGATTCAAAAGTTATTACTTCGATTGCATCAGATCGAGCAAAAGAAATAGATTCAATAGTTGGTGATGTTTCTATATCAGTTGGCAGTATAACTGAAGCAATTAAAGGAAATCAAAGCATAATAAAGGCTGTAACATCAATTATCAATGCAGCAGGAGCCTTTAAGAGTTTATATAAAAAATAATCATATTCATTTGAAAGAGAGGTAAAAATATGAAAGCTACAGGAATTGTTAGGAAAGTCGATAAGTTAGGCCGTATCGTTTTACCTATTGAGTTGAGAAATACTTTAGAAATAGGTATAGGGGATCCAATAGAAATATATGTTGATGGCGATTTTATTCTGCTAAAAAAATATGCACCTCAGTGCATTTTCTGTGGAAATGCGAAAGATGTTGAAAGTGTCAGGGGAAGAAATGTTTGTAATAATTGTCTCAAGGAAATTAAAGTACTATAGAACAAAACAACCTGCCTAGGCGGGTTGTTTTACTGTTTTTTGAAAAGAGCTTGAAAGATCATATTAATAACTTGAAAAAAGACTCAATAGTAGGTATAATATTTAAGAAAGAAAAAGTGTTTCACGCACGTTAATATATGTTTGGAGGTAACTGTGGCAAAATATCTGGTACAAAAAAGCAATCCCCTCAATGGTGAGGTAACAATAAGTGGTTCGAAAAATGCAATACTGCCAATAATGGCAGCTGCCATTTTAACCAATGGAAAGTGCGAATTATTTGAAGTCCCTGCATTAAGAGACGTGGATGTCATGGCAAAATTACTTAGAAGCGTAGGGTCAACAGTTGTTGAGGATTATGAGAACAGCAGACTTGAAATTATAACTGAAGAAATACTTGCGGAAGAAGCCCCTTATGAATTAGTGAAGAAAATGAGAGCATCCATTTTGATTATGGGAGCACTTCTTGCAAGAACCGGAAAAGCTAGAATAGCACTTCCAGGAGGTTGTGCCATTGGGGCAAGACCTATTGATCTTCATTTAAAAGGATTTCAGGCGTTGGGCGCTACAATAACAGAAGGACATGGGTATGTGGAGGCTACAGCAGAAAGACTTACGGGAGCCAATATATATTTGGATTTCCCAAGTGTAGGAGCAACTGAAAACATTATTATGGCGGCATCCCTTGCGCAGGGCGTTACGATTCTTGAAAATGTAGCAGAAGAACCGGAAATTGTTGATTTGGCCAATTTTTTAAATAAGATGGGGGCTAAAATAAAAGGTGCTGGTACCGATACCATTAAAATAGAAGGTGTAAAAGAGTTATTCGGGACAAAACATTCTGTCATTCCAGACCGGATTGAAACGGGAACGTTTATGTTGGCAGCGGCAATCACTAGAGGAACTGTTTTGATTAAAAATGCCATGCCTGACCACGTAAAGCCAATTATCGCGAAACTTAGAGAATGTGGTGTTGTTGTGGAATATAATGATGAGAGCATATTAATAAAAGCAGATATTAATCCTTTGATCGCTACTGATATAAAAACTCTCCCGTATCCTGGATTCCCAACAGATATGCAATCACAGTTCATGGCTTTGCTTGCAACGGTGAAAGGCTCAAGTACGGTAAACGAAACCGTTTTCGAAAATCGTTACATGCACATCGGGGAATTAAACCGAATGGGTGCAAACATAAAAATTGAGGACAGAAGCGCTGTGGTACAGGGAGAAAAGTCGCTTCAGGGAGCACAGGTGATCGCTACTGACTTAAGAGCTGGAGCCGCATTAGTTCTAGCGGGGCTCATGGCTGAGGGAGTTACGGAAATTTCAGAGATTTATCATATTGAAAGAGGATATGAAAAATTCCTCTTTAAATTCAGAGGATTAGGTGCTACTATTATAAGAATTGAAGACTAATACTAAACTATCCCATCTATTGTGGGATAGTTTTTCAAAATAATCTAATAAAAAGGTAGGTTTAATCATGGAAGAAAAATATTTAAAACTCCTTGCAAAGGATTACCCAAATATTAAAAGTGCTACTGCTGAAATTATTAATCTAAGCGCAATATTGAACCTACCAAAGGGAACGGAGTTCTTTTTCAGCGATTTACATGGAGAACACGAAGCTTTTATACATATGCTTAAAAGTGCATCCGGTGTAATAAGGGCCAGAATTGATGATATATTCAGCAAGACACTTTCTGTAAAGGATCGAGACAGTCTGGCTGTATTAATATATAATTCTGAAGATGAAATTAAAAAAATAAAAGATGGGAACGAGGATTATAATGAATGGTGTAAAGTTTCAATTTACAGATTAATTGAGGTCTGCAAATCAGTTTCAACGAAATACACCAGATCTAAAGTTCGTAAAAGATTGCCTGTGAATTCAGGATATATTATGGATGAGCTACTACATGCTGAGGATGAAGCCAACAAAGAACATTATTATTCGGAAATAATAAATTCGATTATCGCATGCGATATGGGAGAGGCATTTATCAATCAAATAGCGAAAACAATTGGAAGATTAACCGTTGATAGACTTCATATTATAGGGGATATCTTTGACAGAGGGACACATCCTGACTATATTATGGATTTTTTGATGGATTTTCATGATGTGGATTTTCAATGGGGAAATCATGATATCCTTTGGATGGGAGCAGCAACAGGTAACTGGGCTTGTATAACAAATGTGATAAGGCAAAACATGAGTTATAACAATTTTGATATGCTAGAGATAGGATATGGTATTAATCTTAGACCACTTGCAACGTTTGCCAATGAACTATACAAGGATGATCCTTGCAGCTTATTTACCCCTCACATGCTGGATGAAAATAAATTTGATAAAGTAGATGAAACATTAACTGCAAAAATGCACAAGGCTATATTTATTATACAGCTTAAAGTGGAAGCAGCACGTATTATGGCTCATCCCGAATATGAAATGGAGGATCGCCTGCTTCTTGACAAAATAGATTTCGAAAAAGGAACAGTGAAAATCAATGGATCACAGTACAAAATGAAAGATATGAATTTTCCTACTGTTGATCCTAAAAAACCTTATGCCCTTTCAAAAGAAGAAAATGATCTAATGAACACTATTGAAGCTTCATTTCTACACAGTGAACCGCTTCAGCGACATATAAAATTCCTTTTCAGCCGTGGAGCAATGTATATGCGTATCAATGGGAATCTTTTATATCATGGATGTATACCGATGACAAGCCAAGGAGAATTTGAAAACTGCACGATTAACGGGGCTACCAACAACGGCAAAAAACTTCTTGATTATTTAGATGAGCAAGTTAGAAGAGCATACTTTAACCCCTCAGAATCTGATGAAACGGGACGTTCCGGAGATATTATGTGGTATCTGTGGCGAGGCAGTAAATCACCCCTTTTTGGTAAGGATAAAATGGCTACTTTTGAGAGGTTTTTCATTGATGAAAAAAATACGCATAAAGAAAATCATGATCCTTATTATGAATTAATTAATAAACGAGAGATTTGTGAAAAAATTCTAAAAGAATTTGATCTAGATGTGACCTCATCCCATATATTGAATGGACATGTTCCAGTAAAAATAAAAGATGGAGAAAGCCCAATCAAGGGAGATGGCCTTTTATATATTATTGATGGAGGGATGTCAAAAGCATATCAGAAAACAACAGGAATAGCAGGATATACATTTATTTCAAGTTCAAGATATATGGCACTGACAGAACATTTTCCGTATTTCCCTGCTCATGAAAACGAGGGAGAAAAATATAAAGCCCCGAACATTAAAATTGTAGAAACCTTTGAAAAAAGAATAAATGTGAAAGATACAGATATTGGACTAACCCTTCAGGAAGAAGTTAGAGAACTTCAAAATCTAGTCGACGCTTACAAAAAAGGAGCGATAAAAGAAATAATTTAGGAGACTATATATATTTATTTATATGAAAGGAAATCATGATGACGAAGAAATATGAAATTGAAACAGCTTGTGTACACGGCACTTATAAAGCAAAAAACGGAGAACCACAGCAATTGCCTATTATGCAGAATACAACGTATAGATATTACAATGCAAAAGATGTTGCAGATCTTTTCGATTTGGAAAGCGCGGGTTATTTTTATTCGAGACTTGGGAATCCTACAGTGAATGCGCTTGAAGAAAAAATGGCACTTTTAGAAGGAGGAACCGCAGGTATTGCTGCTTCATCAGGACAAAGTGCTACTTTAATGACGATACTGAATATCTGTAAAGCAGGTGATCATATTATATCATCCATCAGTATTTATGGAGGTACCTATAATCTGTTTGGCGTTACTCTTAGAAAAATGGGAATTGACGTGTCGTTTATCGATCAGGATATTTCATTGGATGAAATTTTAAGCTATAAAAGACCAAACACAAAAGTTCTATTTGCAGAGACACTGTCAAATCCAGCCTTAACTGTACTAGATTTTGAAAAGTTTTCGAGTGCAGCAAAAGAAATGGGGGTTCCTTTAATTATTGATAATACCCTTGCTACTCCTGCATTATGTAGACCCATAGAACATGGCGCAGATATCGTCATACAATCCACAACAAAATATGCAGATGGGCATGCGAGTAGTTTAGGAGGGATGGTTGTTGAAGCCGGAACGTTTGACTGGTCACTTGAGGATAAGTTCCCTGAGATGACTGAACCAGATCCCAGCTATCACGGATTAAAATTTTATGAAAAATTTGGGAAGATAGCTTTTACACTTAAGTTAAGAGCACAGATGCTTAGGGATATGGGATGTACAATGTCACCGATGAATGCCTATTTGACACATCAAGGGCTTCAAACCCTTCACTTGAGGATGGAAAGGCACTGTGACAATGCACTTGCTCTTGCCAAATTTTTACAAAGCAATAAAAATGTTGAATGGGTAATATATCCTGGGCTTGAAAAAGATAAGAATCATCAACTGGCAATAAAATATTTACCGAAGGGCTCCAGTGGGGTTTTGACATTTGGCGTCAAAGGCGGAAAAATTGCAGGAGAAAAATTCCTGGAGAAACTTGAACTTTCCAGTATTGTCGTACATGTTGGAGATATTCGCACAAGCGTACTTCATCCTGCAAGTACAACACATAGGCAACTTTCCGATGCAGAACAATTAAAAGCTGGTATAAAACCAGAATTAATAAGAGTTTCAGTAGGTATTGAATCAATCAAGGATATCATAGATGATTTTGAAAATGCCTTGAAATAAAATAGAAATGGAGAAATAAAATGCCAATTATAATACCAAATGAATTGCCTGCATTTGATACATTGCAGGGTGAAAATATTTTTGCTATGAGTAAAGCAAGAGCAATAGCACAGGACATAAGACCATTAAAAATTCTGGTTGTTAATTTAATGCCTACGAAAATTTCCACTGAAACACAACTGGCCAGAGTACTGGCAAATTCTCCACTTCAAGTAGAATTAACTCTTTTATGTATGGACACACATGAATCGAAAAATACGGATAAATCTCATCTGGATGCATTTTACAGAACCTTTGATGAAGTGAAAAACCAGCGCTTTGATGGAATGATTTTGACAGGAGCACCTATAGAGACACTACCTTTTGAAGAAGTTGATTACTGGAAAGAGCTTTGCGAAATAATGGAATTTTCCAAGACAAATGTGTATAGCAGCATACATATCTGCTGGGGTGCTCAGGCTGCGCTCTATTACCATTTTGGCATTAATAAATACCAGGTGGATAAAAAAGTTTTCGGCGTTTTTGAGCATAAGGTGATCAGACCATATAATCCCCTGATGAGAGGGTTTGATGAGGTCTTTTATGCGCCACATTCTAGACATACCACAATTAAGAAAAAGGATATATTGGCGGAACCTGAGTTAAGAATACTGGCAGAATCTGAAGAGGCAGGTGTACATATTATCGCTACGGAAAATGGAAGACAAATATTCGTTTTAGGGCATCAAGAATATGATAAGGAGACGTTGGCTACGGAATATTTTAGAGATGTCAATAAAGGGATAGATATTAATATCCCTAATAATTACTTTAAAGATGATGATCCGGAAAAAGAAATTCTATTCAGATGGAGAGGCCATGCTAGTTTGCTTTTCACCAATTGGTTAAATTATTATGTTTATCAGGAAACGCCATTCGACCTGGATTCCTTATAAATACAACGGATAGAAATTGCTGAAAAATGGCAAATAAATAACTTGATCAAGGCGCTGACAATTGTTTAAATTTTAACATTCAGCGCCTTTTTTTGTGCGCATTTAAGTGTATTGTATACATTTGTTTTTTGACTTGCTATAAAACTGATAATGTGATTAAATCAATTCTATTGTACTAATAATAAAACAAAATAAAGGGGATTATAATTCCGGAAAAGAGTGGGAAGGGTATGTTTTCATTTAATAGAGCGCTAAAGAGTATACATTTAGAACATAATAAAAGCACAATGGATTTGTGCACTGAAATGATGCCAATTCCAGAAAAGGTATACATTTCTGTTGCGCAGCATATTGGCGCACCATGTCAACCATTGGTAGAAGTAGGGGATCTGGTAAAAGTTGGACAGTTGATCGCTGATTCCAAAGCCTTTATCAGCGCACCGATACATTCCAGTGTTTCTGGTAAAGTTGTTAAAATTGAAGACATCATGTCCTCATTGGGAAATAAAGATAAAACGATAGTAATTGAGACCGACAAAAAACAGGAAATTTGGGAGGGCATCGTGCCACCCATCATTCATAGCAAAGATGATTTCATTCAAGCAATTCGTGATTCTGGGCTTGTTGGACTTGGGGGAGCTGCTTTTCCAACTCATGTTAAATATAATCCTAAGAATCTTGAAGAAGTGGATACCCTTATAGTAAACGGGGCAGAATGTGAGCCATATATTACATCTGATTACAGGACGATGATAGAAGATACTGAAAACATTGTGTATGGAATCAGAATTATCATGAAGTACTTGGATTTGAAAAAATGTTACATTGGGATAGAAAAAAATAAACCGCTTGCAATTAAGAAACTAAAATATGCGACAAAGAATATGACTGGCGTATCAGTGGTAACTCTTCAACCAAGTTATCCGCAAGGGGCAGAGAGAGTTCTGATTTATGAAACGACTGGCAAAAGTTTACCACCCGGAAAACTGCCTGCTGACATAGGAATGATCGTTTCAAATATTTCAACGGTGGGATTTGTATCGGAATATTATAAAACTGGTTTGCCTTTGATTTCCAAAAGAATCACTGTAGATGGCAATGCTGTTCTTTTCCCTAAGAACTTAAGGGCGCCAATTGGGGCTAGAATATGTGACGTTATAGATTATTGCGGCGGATACACAAAGCCACCAAAGAAAATTATCATGGGCGGGCCTATGATGGGCCGTGCAATATATACGCATACAAAAGCGATCATTAAAAATAACAACGCCATTTTGGTTTTTGATGAAAAAATGTCATCTACACCTGCAGAAACAGAATGTATCAACTGCGGAAGATGTTACAAGAATTGTCCTTTAAATTTAATGCCAACAGCTATAGCAAAAGAATTCAACAGAAATAATGTTGAAGGATTGAAAAAATTGAAAGTTTCAATTTGTATGGAATGTGGTTGTTGCACTTATGTCTGCCCGGCAAAAAAACAGTTAAGCATGATCAACCGGTTATCCAAAAAACTAATTCAAGAGGAGGCAAAAAAATAATGGAATTATTTAAAGATTTATATATAAATGACACATTGATCGTTGCTTCTTCTCCACACATAATAAGTGAAGTAACAACTTCTAAAATAATGAGAGATGTCATTATAGGACTTTCTCCCGCGCTCATCATGTCAACCTTGAACTTTGGATTTCAGGTAATAGCAATGGCCAGTGTCTGCATCATAGCATCCATAGCGTTTGAGGCTGGATTTCAGTATGTGACGAAAAGAGCCCATACCACCAGTGATTTGAGTGCAGTTGTCACAGGATTGATCTTGGCATTTAATTTGCCGCCGACACTGCCTTATTGGATGGCAATTATAGGATGTTTTGTTGCCATTGTCATTGTAAAACAAATTTTTGGGGGCATAGGCCAGAATTTTGCAAATCCAGCCGCTACGGCTAGAATCGTTTTATTGCTTTCGTTTACTGAGTCCATGACAACATGGGCAAAACCGTCAATACCTTTATTTAACATAGCTGCGACCGATGCTATTACAAGTGCAACGCCATTAATGCTTTTTTCAAAAGGGCAGATGGATAATTTACCTACAAATTTAGATATGTTGTGGGGATTTATTGGTGGGTCATTAGGGGAAACCAGTGGGATCGCTTTTCTTATCGGGGGGGTTTATCTTATAAGTAGAAAAATAATTTTGCCCGCAATCCCACTAGCGTTTCTTGGGACAATGATAGGATTCTCACTATTCATTGGTATCGATCCATTCTTTCAAATATTTGCCGGTGGAGCAATGCTTGGCGCCTTTTTTATGGCAACAGATTATGCAACTACACCAATCACTACAAAAGGCAAAATTGTGTTTGGCATTGGTTGCGGTTTAATTACAATGCTGATTAGAGTCTATGGCTCATTACCGGAAGGGGTAAGTTTTGCGATACTGTTCATGAATATATTAACCCCTCATATTGATAATTTCTTCCAGGGGAGATTGTATGGGAGGAGTTCAAAATGAATCATTCAAAAGACAAACACGCTGTCATTAAAGAATATGTGATGCCAACAATCGTACTAGTCATCATTTGTTTTGTGGTTACCTTTTCTTTAGTCACAACTTATAAAGTAACTGCCCCAATTATTAAGGCCACGGCAGAAAAATCTGCAGAGATAGCAAGAGAAGAAGTGTTATCCGGGAGTGGTGGATTTGAATTGGTTGCATCCTTAGAACAAGCGGTGGGGAACACATCGGGAAAAATTAAAATAATTGATAATATCATAGATATTTATAAAGCAAACAATAAAAACGGTTATGTAATAACCTCTTCAGATAAGGGTTATGGAGGAGAAATCGTAATTATTACGGGTTTTTCAACGGATGGACTCATTCAAAAGGTTATGTTTTTAGAACAAGAGGAAACACCAGGAGTAGGTACGAAAGCAGGGAAGGATCCCTTTACTGACCAGTTCATAGGGTTGGATAACGTTCAAAGTGTTGAAAGTGTAGATACTATTTCAGGGGCGACAATATCTTCAAAAGCAGTAAAAAGAGCTGTTGCAACAGCGTTTGAAGAAATGAGCATCCTAAAGGAAGGGGGATTTTAAATGAATGAACTGGATACAAAAAAACAAGATAAAATTGAATTAAAATCCATATTTATGAACGGAATCATTAAGGAAAATCCTGTGCTGGTTCTATTGCTAGGGACCTGTCCTACATTAGCAGTAACGACTTCGGCTATAAATGGGTTGGGTATGGGTATATCAACCATGATCGTTCTTATCTTTTCAAATGTTTTCATTTCAATATTTAAGAATATTATTCCATCAAGAGTAAGAATCCCTGCATATATTGTTATCATTGCCGGATTTGTAACAGTGGTTGGATTTGTTGTAAAGGCTTATGCACCAGGTATTGACAAAGCTTTGGGAATTTTTTTACCACTTATTGTAGTAAACTGTATCATTTTAGGTAGAGCAGAGATGTTTGCCAGCAGAAAAAGCGTATTGGAATCAACCTTTGACGGAGCAGGTATGGGAACTGGGTTTACGCTAGCGTTGTTACTGATTGGCGGGACTAGAGAATTACTGGGAAGTGGGTTGATCTTTGGCGTTTCAATGACATCAACGTTTATAGAACCTATGGGTATATTCTTAATGCCGCCAGGAGGATTCTTCATTTTTGGATGTATGATTGCATTGGTGAATAAAATAATGAAAGCAAAGAATAAAATCCCAAAACAGGAAATGGGGTGCGCAGGTTGTCCTTCAGCAGCCTCGTGTAATATCGCATCTATTCAGACGGATCTAGAGAAAAATAAAGCGGAAGGAGATAAATAATTACGATGAAAGAAATACTGATTATATTAATGAGTGTAATAATAGTAGATAACTTTGTACTATCAAAGTTCCTCGGAATCTGTCCTTTTTTAGGCGTATCTAAAAAGCTTGATGCAGCAGTTGGCATGAGCCTGGCAGTTACATTTGTTATGATTATTGCAACGGCAGTAACCTATCCTATTTATAAATTCTTACTGGTGGGATTTCATTTA